>JBCCUW010000248.1:0-6636 GCA_039196385.1 Pseudomonadota bacterium | reverse complement strand
TTGTCAACGAAGGGCATATTCTGGCTGAAGGCGATCCCGCTACAATTCTGGCCAATGAAACTGTGCGCCAGGTCTATCTGGGCGAAAGTTTCAGCATCTGAAGCCCCGCACCTCAACTCTCCAGCCCTTTAACCCTCTAACCTTTCATTTCTTGCAAAAGTCACACCAAAAATAGCTCAGGCATGATAAATTTACGGTCCGGAATAAAAATTCGGCCAGCGGCCGCAAATAGGCGTATCAGGAGCTAAAAACAGAAGCTGAGAGAAGGTCACTTGCGTGGCCTGCAGTAGCGTTCGGAAGCGTTTGTATGAAGCAAACTTTAGCATTAAAACTGGGTCAGCAACTGAAAATGACCCCGCAGTTGCAGCAGGCAATTCGACTGCTGCAACTTTCTGCATTGGATTTACAGCAGGAAATTCAAAGTACCTTGGAATCCAACCCCCTGCTGGAAATGCAGGATGAATACAGCGACGATTTCGAGACTCAGAACACCAATCAAAACGAGGCCTCCCCAGAGCCGGAACAACCCATCACGCAAAGTGCCGAGAATAGCGGGGAAAGCCTGGCTGACCCCGCAGATGCTGACTATCAGGCCGCTGATACCAGCGAGCAAGCAGTGAACGACCAGTTGGAACAACCGCTGACTGACGATCTGCCGGTAGATTCAAGCTGGGAGGACAACTACCCGACAACATCGACGCTGCCCGCTGCAGACAGTGATTTCGACCCACTCGCCAATCGCAGTGAAGAAAGCTCGCTGACAGATCATCTGATCTGGCAGTTAAACCTCACCCCAATGGCCAGTTCGGATCGGGTCGTTGCGCTGGCGATCATCGACGCACTCGATCCGGCCGGCCTGCTGACCACAACCACGGAAGACCTTTGGCAATCTCTGCTTGAGGCAGCAAGCGACGGTACAGAATTATCCGGCGACGACGCTTTGTCCCACGACGACGTTTGCGCGGTGCTGAGCCGCATCCAGGATTTTGATCCGATTGGCGTTGCAGCCCGGGATCTGCGCGAGTGTCTGCTGTTGCAACTGGACGCCCTGAGCGCTGATACCCCTTGGCTGGAAGAGGCAAGACTACTCCTCGCTGAGCACCTGGATCTGCTGGGCAGCAAAGATTTCACCACCCTGCGCCGCAAAACCAAACTCAGCGACGATATCTTGTCTCAGGCGATGCGCCTGATTCGTACGCTGAATCCCCGGCCCGGCAGCGCTGTGGCTGATGAAGCGGCAGACTTTATTGTGCCGGATGTGGTTGTGCGCAAGGCAGAGGGTCGCTGGCTGGTTGAGCTAAACAGCGACGCTACGCCGCAGATTCGCATCAACCCAGTTTACGAAGGCATGGTCAAAAGTACCGTAAAAGCAGAAGACAAAGCTTATCTGCGAGATAACCTGACGGAAGCGAAGTGGTTTCTCAAGTCACTGCAAACCCGCAACGACACCCTGCTGAGGGTGGCCGCAAAAATTGTAGAAGTGCAACGCGGATTTCTGGAGTACGGCCCGGAAGCCATGAAGCCACTGATACTCGCGGATATTGCTGAAGCGGTAGATCTGCATGAATCCACCATCAGCCGCGTTACCAGCCACAAATACATGTCGACGCCGCGTGGTGTTTTTGAGTTGAAGTATTTTTTCTCTTCCCATGTGGGCACCGAAACCGGTGGGGAAGTTTCCAGCACAGCAATTCGTGCGTTAATCCAGAAGCTTACCTCAGAAGAAAATGCTAAGAAACCGTTGAGTGACAGCAAGATCGCGGCAATACTGAAAGAACAGAACATCAATGTAGCAAGGCGTACTGTTGCGAAGTATCGCGAATCACTTTCGATACCCCCCTCAAACGAGCGCAAACAACTGGTTTGACCCGCTTGCCACCGCACGCCGCCTGTTCATGCTGCAACTGACCAACCGGGAATCACTGTTCTGTGCACCTACAAAAACAGGATGAAGACTAAGGAGGACTCATGCAGTTGAGTATTTCGGGACATCACGTTGACCTCACCGAGTCTCTGAGCGCATATATCAACCAGAAGTTTGAAAAGCTCGAGCGTCACTACGATCACATCACTCAGGTACATGTTGTACTGAACGTCGAAAAACTCAGCCAGCAAGCTGAGGCGACAGCGCACGTCACCGGCGCTGAGCTGTTCGCCAATGCCGAAGCACAGGACATGTATGCTGCCATCGATAACCTGGTGGACAAGCTGGATCGGCAGATCATCAAGCACAAAGAAAAAACCGTCGCCCGGCACCATGGCAGCCACGAGCGCAGCGCGCGGCATGGTAACATTTCAGGTTAGCCATGCACCCCCTTGCCGAACTGCTCAACCCGCAGAACACCGCCTGCCGTACGGCGGCAACAAGTCGTAAACGTGTATTGCAGAACGTTGCAGATCTTATCTGCGCTGAGCACGAAGGCCACTTCACCCAGGACGAATTGTTTGAAGGGCTGATGAATCGCGAGCGTCTAGGCAGCACCGGACTGGGTGACGGTGTAGCCATTCCCCATTGCAGGCTCGCTTGCGAGCAGATCTGCGTAGCCCTCATCACCTTGCCGGAACCTATTGACTATGAAGCCGGTGATGGTCAGGGTGTGGACATACTATTTGTTCTGGTGGTGCCTGTTGATGAAAAGCAGGCTCACCTGGACGCACTTGCCGCACTGGCCGAGTTATTTGCGTTGGAGGAAAACCGTCAGGCGCTACGGGCCTGCACCGACAGCGCAGATCTTATGCAACTGATGCAGGATCTGCTGAATCGGCAGGTTGCTCACTCTAAAACAGCGTGAAACTGATCATAATCAGCGGCCGCTCAGGATCCGGCAAATCAACGGCCCTGAACGCACTCGAAGACGCCGGTTATGATTGCATCGATAATTTCCCGGTTATCCTTTTGCAGTCACTGGTCCACAATACCCTGCGCGACACTTCCCGCAAAGACAGCCGCATGGCCGTGTGCATCGACGCGCGCAGCCGCGATCTGGAACGTTTTGCGGAAATACTGTTGTCTATTGATCGGATGGATGTGGACTGTCAGGTGATCTACCTGGATGCCCGCAGCCCTACCCTGGTAAAGCGGTTCAGCGAGACGCGCAGGCGCCATCCACTGACCAACGCCAGCACCGATCTGCGCCAGGCTATAGATGCTGAAGCAGAAGTGTTGGAGAGCATCGCTGATCTGGCTGACCTGACCATAGATTCCACGCAACTCAGTTCCCAGGAACTCAGGGACGGTATCAGCGCAAGAATTGCGCAGAAGTCCGCGCCAGGCATCAGTCTGCTGTTTCGCAGCTTTGGTTTTAAGTACGGCGTTCCTGTCGACGCAGACATGGTGTTTGACGTACGTTGCCTGCCAAACCCTCATTGGGTGGACAACCTGCGGTCCCTGACCGGGCGCGAACAGCCAGTCATTGACTATCTGCAGGACGAGCCGCTGGTCACCGAAATGTTCAACGACATCGCCACTTACCTCACCGACTGGATTCCACGTTTTGAGGCCAACGCGAGGGTTTATATGACCGTTGCAGTGGGGTGCACCGGCGGACAGCACCGCAGTGTCTACCTCACCGAGCGGCTGGCCCGACACTTTTCAGCAGACTTTGAAAACGTGCTGGTCAGGCATCGCGAACTGGCCGACCCTCCCATTACCTGACTCTCCCATCACCTGACTCTCCCATCCCCCAACTCTCCCAGCCCCTGCCCCTGCTAACCCTGTCCCTTGGCCTGCAGTCTAGCTAAACTGACGCGTTTTACGCCGGGATCTGCCCGGGCCAGTTGACTGCACAAGTGAGCCACATATGCGAACAACTAAACTGACCCTGATCAATCCGCTAGGCATGCACGCGCGAGCCGCGTCCAAGCTGGTCGACGTCAGCAAGGCCTTTGCCAGCGACATCACCCTGGACAAAGACGGCAAAGCCGTGGACGGCAAAAGTATCATGGCCCTGCTCATGCTGGGTGCTGCGGTCGATTCGGAACTGACGCTGACGGTTAACGGCGAGGACGAAGATGCCGCCTTTACCGCAGTCTGCGATCTGGTCAACGCTGGTTTTCACGAATTAGAGGAGTAGCCGCAGCCTGCCGCGCTGTTGCCCATGAGCGTCCAACAGGAACAACCCGTTGCCAAGCTGGCCGAAGTTATCCGCGTCTACGGCAGTGGCAGCGCTGAAGAAACCAAGGTGCTGCTCGCCTCCCTGCGCGCACCAGAGTTGGCCCACGTGCTTGAATCAATCCCTTCAGCCATGCGCCACATCATGTGGGAACTACTGGAAGAAGAACCGCGCAATCAGACGTTGCAGCATCTGGGTGAAGATGTGCGGGGCGAATTCCTGGAAGAAATGGATACCGCTCAGCTGGTCGCAGTTGCTGACGATCTGGATACGGACGACTTCGCCGATATTCTGCAGCAACTGCCACGCGCCATTACACAGCAGGTCCTCGCGTCGTTGGACGCGCGCGACCGGGCGCGCGTTGAAGCGGTGCTGCCATACGCGGAAGACAGCGCCGGCGGTTTGATGGATACCGACACCATCACCGTGCGTCCGCGCCACGCGCTGGACCTGGTGTTTCGCTATCTGCGCATGCGCAAAGACCTGCCGCAAACCACAGACGCGCTCATTGTGGTCAATTCCCGCGATGAATACGTGGGCATGTTGCCGTTTACCAAACTGCTCACTTCAGACCCCACCGTGACTGTCCGAGAGGTGATGGATACGGATACGCCTGCACTGGCTGTGGATACACCCGACACCGAAGTGGCGCGATTGTTTTCGGAGCGGGATCTGGTCTCGGCAGCGGTGGTTGACGAGGATGGCAAACTGCTGGGCCGAATCACCATTGACGACGTTGTCGATGTGATCATCGAAGATGCTGACGAAGCTGTTCTGGCGCGCGCCGGCCTGGATGTCGACGAGGATACCTTCGGCCCCATTCGTAAATCAGTCAGGCGTCGCGCCATCTGGTTAGGTATCAATCTGATTACCGCGTTCATCGCAGCCGCAGTGATCAACGTGTTCGAAGACACCATCGCACAAGTTGTGGCTCTGGCCGTGCTGATGCCCATTGTGGCCAGCATGGGCGGCATTGCCGGTACCCAGACGTTAACTCTGGTTATCCGTGGCCAGGCTTTGGGTCATATCGGCAAGGCAAATTTACTGTGGCTGTTGAATCGTGAATTCATCGTTGCTGCAGTAAATGGTTTGTTGTGGGCGGCGCTGGTTGCTGTTACCGCAGCACTCGCCTTCCAGGACATCAACCTGGGACTGGTAATTGCTGCCGCCATGGTAATCACGATACTGGTGGCTGCGGTCTCAGGCAGTCTGCTGCCCAGCATTTTGCGCCAAATGAACATTGACCCCGCTATCGCCGGCGGGGTGGTGCTGACGACAATTACCGACGTCACCGGTTTTTTTGTGTTCCTGGGACTCGCCAGCCTGGTTTACGCGTAAGCCGGCCCCGCTCAGGCCTCTCCAGCCACTGTCAGACCCTGGATAAGCAGACTGGGTGCCCGGATATTGTTGCGATAGTCCACATCATCACCCATCGCCTCTATGTTTCGGTACATATCGCGCAGATTACCCGCAATAGTGACCTCAGCGACGGGATAGCTGATCTTGCCACCCTCCACCCAGAAGCCCGCCGCCCCTCTGGAATAGTCACCAGTCACGCTGTTAACACCTTGGCCCATAAGCTCGGTGACCAGCAGGCCCGTACCCATGCCAGCCACCAGATCTGCATAAGGCGTCGCAGGCCCTTCCAGATCGAGATTATAGATACCGCCTGCGTTACCGGTAGTTGCCAAACCCAACTTACGGCTGGCATAGGTGGACAGCACGTAGTTCGCCACGCATCCCGCTTCAACAAAAGCTTTCTCGCTTGTTGCAACGCCGTCACCATCAAACTGCGCGCTACCCAGGCAGCCAGGCAAGTGGGGATGTTCAACCAGTGACAGCCACTCCGGCAGCACCTGCTCACCCATGGAATCCAATAGAAAAGACGCTTTGCGGTATAGCGCACCACCGCTGATGGCGCCAATCAGGTGACCCACCAGACCGCTGGCCATAGGGGGAGCAAAAAGCACCGGATAGTTGCCGGTAGGCGCCTTGCGCGGCGACAATCGTTCCACTGTGCGCCGGGCCGCCATTTCACCCACTTCAACCGCACTCTGCAGGTCATCCGCTTTGCGGGTTACCGTGTACCAGTAATCACGTTGCATACCCGCATCATCTTCGGCGATCAATACACAACTCAAGCCATGCCGGGTGCCGCTGTAGCTGCCAATAAAACCATGGCTGTTGCCATATACGCGGAGAGATTGCTGAGTATTAACCTGGGCACCGTCTGAGTTGGTCAGGCGACTATCCATACTCAGCCCTGCACTCTCGCACGCCAGCGCCATACTGGTGGCGGCCTCCGGTTGCAGATCCCACGGGTGAAACAACTGCAGATCTATCAACGTCGTCGGCGCCAATGCAGCGTCCGCCAGACCGTTGCACACATCGTCTTCGGTATAGCGGGCGATGTTTCGCGCTGCCGCAACCGTATCTCCAATCGCCTGGCTGCTGCTGTCACTTGTGCTGGCCGAACCCTTGCGCTGGCCATAATAAAGGGTAATGCCAAAACCTTTGTCCTGAT
>JBCCUW010000247.1:0-6665 GCA_039196385.1 Pseudomonadota bacterium | reverse complement strand
TCCGCCGACACCCTCGCCCACGCCAAAGCCCTCGCCGCCACCCCAACGCTGGCCGAGCGCACCCGGCAACTCCGCGAGCTGCAGCTACACAACTAATCCACCCGTGAGGCTTCGGAGCCGTTGCTGTCCGCCTCATACCGACCCATCCAAACACGAAACACATACCGGAGAAACCCATGAGTTGGGAAGACGAAATTAAGGAAATGCAGGCGCGCGAGGCACTTGCGTTCGCCATGGGCGGCCCGGACAAGGTGGCCCGCCAACACGAATTTAACAAACTCACCATTCGCGAACGCATCAGCGCGATCAGCGATCCGGAATCATTTCACGAAATTGGCACGCTGGCTGGCGTCGGCCAATACTCGGAGGATGGCGGGCTGCAGTCATTCACGCCATCCAACTTTGTGTTCGGAACCGCCGAAATTGATCAGCGCCCAGTGGTCCTGTCCGGTGACGACTTTACCGTCCGCGGCGGCTCGGCGGATGCGTCTATCGCTGGCAAACGCAATCGAGCGGAAGGCCTGGCCGCTGAACTGCGTCTGCCACACATCCGTCTGGTCGACGGCATGGGTGGGGGCGGCTCGGTCAAAACCATTGAAACCGCCGGGCGCACTTACATCCCGGAACTGCGCGGCTGGGAGACGGTGGTGCAACATCTGGGCATTGCCCCCTCCGTCTCGTTGGCCCTGGGCTCGGTAGCCGGTATCGGTGCAGCGCGCGTTGCCACCTCGCACTACTCAGTAATTGTTAAAGACAGCGCCCAGATGATGATTGCAGGTCCAGCGCTGGTGGATTGGGCCAGCCTGGGTGATGTCAGCAAAGAAGAACTGGGCGCCGCGCGCATTCATACCCGCACCGGCGCCATTGACGACGAAGCGAGCAGTGAGGCGGAAGCTTTTGCCATGGCCCGGCGTTTCCTGTCTTACCTGCCCAGCAGTACCGACGAACTGCCACCCCTGGTGGAATGCCAAGACGACCCGCACCGTGAGGATTCTCAACTCCTGGACATCGTCCCCAAAGATCCGCGCAAGGTTTACAAGATGCATACGATTATCGAATCCGTATGCGATACCGACTCATTCTTTGAAATAGGGCGCAAGTGGGGCCGTTCGTTAATTACCGGCTTGGCCCGCTTGAACGGTATCCCCGTGGCCATTTTTGCGGAGAATCCAAAAGTCTACGGTGGTGCCTGGACCGCCGCCTCGTCGCGCAAGCTGATCCGCCTGTGCGATCTGGCCGCCACCTTCCACCTGCCACTGGTACACCTGGAAGACTGTCCCGGCTTTCTGATCGGCAAACAGTCTGAAGAAGAAGCCACCATTCGTTACGGCTCTGCCGCCCTGGCGGCTTTAGGCCAGGCCAATGTGCCGTTCTGTTGTGTGGTGGTACGCAAAGCCTTCGGCGTTGCCGGTGCGGCCAATCACAAGCCCGGCGCCCATCATCTGCGCGCGGCATGGCCTTCGGGAGACTGGGGCTCATTGCCCATCGAAGGCGGTATTGAGGTTGCGTACAAAGCAGAGTTGGCTGAGGTGGCCGACTACGATGAGCATCTGGCAAAAATCAAAGCTCGCCTGAACCGACTACGTTCACCTTTTCGTTCCGCAGAGTTTTTCGAGATTGAAGAAATTATCGATCCGCGCCAGACACGCACCTATTTGTGCAGATGGGCTAAACTTGCCAGAGCAGCGTCAAGAGCTGAACCGCCCAGGTTCTGGTATCGTCCCTGACTGCACATCGCAGTGCACCACCAGACCCGCTGAACTGAACCGTTATGCAGGACTTACGCGTGAAACAGAATATTTTGCCTGACCCGACCGCTTTGCTCTCCTCAGTGTCGCCATTGCCGACGGTCCGCATGACCGTCCGCATAGGCCGCCAACGCTGGCTGATCGCCCTGTTGGCCTGCGCAATAACCCCCGCCACCCAGGCAACCTTATGCAGCATGGATGGCATGCAGCGCTCAATCAACGTCATCTACAGCACGCCGGGCCAACCACTGCCCTGTGAAGTGGTGTATGAAAAAGCCAGCGCTGCGGAGGATCTGAGCAGTGCACCCACGCTGAGGTTGTGGCGCGCAGAACACGAAGCGGGTTTTTGTGAAAGCCGGGCAGAAGAGTTTGTGACCAAACTGCGGAATCTGGGTTGGACATGCGCAGTTGAAGAGACACCCATAACAACCATGCCGGAATCCGTGCAAGAACCCATTGTCCCAGCCGCATCCGAGGAATAAGCCCGTGCCAGGGGAACAGCAGGAATACCGTCAGCACAGTTTCAAAGCACCACCCGGCGCTACCGAAATTCTACTGGTCCGGCATGGCGAGTCTCGTGCGGCAACCCCTGACGACCCGTTTCCGCTGGTTGATGGACATGGCGACCCGGAGTTGCACGAAAACGGCCACCGTCAGGCCGAGCGGGTTGCGGAGCGCCTGCAGCATCACGCGATTGACGCCATTTACGTCACCAACCTGCAGCGCACAACGCAGACAGCATCACCGCTGGCGAACAAACTGAACCTACAGCCACTTGTTGAACCGGACCTGCGCGAGGTTTATCTGGGCGAGTGGGAAGGCGGTCTGTTGCGTATGAAAGCCGCAAACGCTGATCCTGTTTACCTGCGTATGCAGCAGGAACAGCGCTGGGATGTCATTCCCGGTGCCGAAAGCTGGGACACCCTGAACACCCGCGTCATGCGTGGTCTGCGTGGTATCCAGAGCCGCCACCGTGATCAGCAGGTGGTGGCTGTTGTCCACGGCGGCATCGTGGCGCACATTGTTGCGCACGCCACCGGCGCGCAGCCGTTTGCTTTCAATGGTGCCGACAACGGCTCCATTACGCACATAGTGATGCTGGAGGACAAGATCATGGTGCGCCGCTTCAACGATGCTGCCCACCTGCTGGACACGCTGCACGACGGCAGCGGTCAATTGACCTGAGCTGGACAAGTGTCCGCAGGGGTCAGGTGTTGTTGAGAATTTCTGCCATAACCTTGTGCAGATCAGCGTCTGGCTGATCTTTCAACGCCTGCATACGCGTGTACAGCACCGCTGCACCAAGATGAAAGTCAGGGGGCAAGCCAAACTCGGCAAAACTGTTGGCAATTTCCTGCATTTCACCGGCAAAGCGCCAGGCTTTACCCGCGGTACCCTGCGCTGTTGAGGCGCTGCGTGCGGCCAAGCCGGGCTGGGACAGCGCCCACTCCTGCAGCAGCGCATCACGCACTCCCGCCTGCTCCGCCATGGCATTCACCGCCAGCAGCAGGGCACTCACACCTTTGGTGTAACCGGCATATGCCATTTTTAAGGCTGATGCCGACGTCGGCGCATCATCGACTACCCGGGCTGCCAAAAAGCCATCAGTGAACCAGGCGGCCACATCGGCCGCTTGCGTGCCAGAGAGATACAGGCGGGTGGTATCCGGCTGGCGAGCAGGCGGACCAATTAAACCACCATCCACATAACCCGCCCCGACGAGATCCGCAATGCGTCGAGCGGTAGCCGGAGCGACTGCGTTGGCATCGACGTACAGTCCACGATAACCGCTATCCACCACAGATTGTGCCAGCGCCACGGCCTGGTCGGGCGGACAGACGCTGACCACGCCTTCAGCCGCGGCTAACAGTTCAGCCATTGACTCAAAGGGCGTGAACGGCGCCGCCCGCGTGTGGGTGGCCCGACTTCGACCCGCGGCACACCAGCAGACCTCGTGGCCACTATCCAACAGAGCCTGGCCCACTGACGCGCCCATAGCGCCGGGATGCAGTAAAGCGATGCGCATGCTCAGCGCCGGTAATCCAAAGGCGGCAAACGGTCGCCCAACAAGGCAGCATATTTGAAATCTTCACCCTGCGCTGATTTCAGTTCCGCCTGGGCTGCTTCGATGACATTCGGCGATAACACCAGATCGGTGGCGGTTTTGGCCAGTAGTTGGGATGCCATGTGCATACCTTTATGGCCGATACTCATGCCGCCCGCAGCCACCGCCTGCCAGCTGTGGGAGGGTGTACCTGGTACCCAGGTGGCGGCATAAAAACCTACCGTCGGGACCAACCAGCTGACATCTCCAACGTCCGTAGAGCCCATGGACTGGCGGAACTGAAACGGCAGAATGGCCTGCTGGCTACCCAGTGGCTGGCTGGGATTGAGCAACGTTGCGTAAATCTCCCGGGCAAACGCTTCTTCAGCCGGGGTATAGCTGATGCCTCCCAGCTTGCGCATATTACTGTCGACCAGCTTGGCTAACGTGCGATTGGGCAGCACCGGATAGTTACCGTGCATCACCTCAACATCAACCGTAGTCTCTGTACCCATTGCCGCCGCCTCAGCGGCGTTGACGACCCGCTCAAACAGTTGCACGACCATGTCGGCCTGAGGATGGCGCACGTAGTAATACACCTGAGCCTGTTCGGGCACAATGTTGGGCGCATCCCCGCCATTGGTGATGACATAGTGGATACGGCTGGTCTGCGGAATGTGTTCACGCATCATATTCACCATGAAGTTCATGGCTTCGACACCGTCCAGCGCGGAGCGGCCACTGTCCGGCGCGGAGGCGGCGTGAGCAGCTTTGCCGGTGAACGTAAACCGTCCGGATTTGTTAGCCGTGGTACTGGCAGGAGAAGCGGAATTACTGCTGCTGGGATGCCAGTGCAATACCACGTCCACATCTTCGAACAACCCGGCCCGTGCCAGATACACCTTGCCCGAACCGCCTTCCTCCGCTGGCGTGCCGAACAACCGGATCGTGGCCTGTTGTCCACTGCTTTCCAGCCAATGCCGGACCGCAACAGCGGCGGTCGCAGACGCGGCACCAAACAGATGATGGCCACACGCATGCCCCGAACCGCCTGCCTGCAGCGGTGCACGGCGGGGCTCCGCCGCCTGACTCAAGCCCGGCAAAGCGTCAAATTCCGCCAGAATGCCGATCACCGGCTTATCGGGGTTGCGTCCGTTGCTATACTCAGCAACAAAGGCCGTCGGAATATCGGCGACCCCGGCGGTAATCGCAAAACCCTGACCGTCCAGGTACTCCTGCAGGGCTTGGCTGCTGCGGGTTTCCAGGTAGCCGAGTTCAGCCCAATCCCAGATCTGCATGGCCAGCTCAACTCCGGCCTCGCGTTGCTCATCCACCAGCTCCGACAGCTCACCAGCATGCGCCACCCAGGGCACGCTGAGGCACAACACCCACAAACGACGTGCACAAATCTGCTGTAAACGATCCAGTAAACCCATCATCCGCCTCATTGCCCGACTCGTGACACATGATAGCAGGAATCCCATTCAGTTTCGGTTCAGCTCGTTGTCCGACAATGTCCAGGCGAGATTAAGGTGAAGCCTATGTATCCCAAGTTAGCCCGAGAAATCCTGCAGCGCGAAGCCATCATGAACCGTAGCCGCGGCACCTGTTCCGCTGATCACATCAGTTGGTTTGTGTGGCTGATGCTGGCTGTGATGTGCGCATTGCTGGCCAGTCCGACACATGGGATGGTAGATCAGGATCACGCCAGCGCCCTGTACGCCAAAGACAGGTATGCTCATGCCAAGCCGGTCAAGATGATCCAGCTGCAGCAACCTGTACACACCTGGCATGCGCTGGATCTGCGTCGCGTGATCCTGCGTTTTGATCCCGAACAGAACTATCTGCTCACACTGACGCGCGATTGCCACGGACTGACCTACGCCGACCACCTGGGTGTCAGCACGTCCAACAATGCGATCTACGCGGGCTTCGATTACGTATCGGCGGACAACAACAAGTGCGCGATCAGCACGATCAGTAAGTTAGCACCCGGCAACTGAGCGCTGTCAGCTGCCGGTGCCAGGCGGCACACTAGGTGGGCAGGAAATGCACCGGATAGCGGATGGTGGTTGTTTTCACATCGCGCTCACCAAAATTGAACAAGCGAATGCGATTGACAATCTTGTCGATCATCGTCTGATCAGCAATCTCCGACGCGACCACCTTACAGTCCACAACCCGACCATTGGGATCAATCACCAGCTCCAGCACCACCTCACCCTGTAAGGCAGGGTTAGAGCGCAGAGTACGATTGTAGATAGCAAAGATCGCACCCTTGTTACTATCGAACACTCGGCGAATTTCTTCGATACTGCGATCGCGACCATCCACCGACTTGGGCTGACGTACACCGCCGGTACCAGCGACCTCTTCTGGCGCTTCCACCTTGGTGGTTTCGCGGCCAGACAGTGCAACACCACCGGTGGCCCGTGACAGTGCCGCCACGTTCACCCCGGAGCTGCGGGTACTGTGCTTGGACGTCAGTATCGAACGATCCAGCGTTGCGGCAGAACCGGAGCCACGCTGTATGGCGGCAGTGTCCTGCAGTTTGCTGACGTCCACCGCGTCGCGCATATCCGCAAACGCATCTTTAAACGCCAGCAAGCCGGACACTGAAGCTTTTTCTTTGGCGTCCGCAACCTTGGGTTGCGCTTTCACCACCGGTTCTTCAACCGGTTCAGGCTTCACTTTTTCCGGTTCTTTGGGCTGCACTTCCTCCACCGGTTTAGGCGGCGGTGGGGGTGGAATTTTGATTTCCGGTTTGTTCATTACAATGCGCGCCAACTGCGGCGGCAATTCTTCCAACGCTTCACGCTCAACTTCCGGGAGGGTCAGCCAGGGAACAACGCCACCCGTCACGAGGACCACGC
>JBCCUW010000246.1:0-6672 GCA_039196385.1 Pseudomonadota bacterium | reverse complement strand
CCCATATCCGTACGTTGCTGCTGACATTTTTCTTTCGTCAGATGCCGGAGTTACTCGAACGGGGACATGTATTTATCGCTCAACCGCCCTTGTACAAGGTTAAAAAAGGTAAACAGCAACGATATGTCAAAGATGACGAAGAACTGAACACCTACTTCACCGAACTGGCGTTGCAGGATGCAAGCCTGTTTGTGAACAAAGATGCGCCCGGACTCCAGGGAGAGGCTTTAGAGTCACTCGTGCTAGCGTTGCAGAATGTGCAGATGATCATCGATCGCATGAAGCGTAAATACCCAACAGATATTTTAAGTCTTCTGATCAGGTTGCCGCGCGTTACGGATGAAATAATGCAGTCTGAAACCGCGATGCGGGCCTGGGCAGATCAGTTTGAAGCTTTATTGAAGGATGTTGATGGCAGTAACGCTGAAGTGGAAGTGGTCCAGGATCCTGAACATCAGATTTATCTCCCGGTGGCCAGACTGCTGCTGAAAGGTATCAGCGAAGAGATTCGTTTTGGGTACAATTTCATGCACTCCAATGACTATGCAGCCATTGGTAGTCTCGCTGAAGAGCTGCAAGGATTGGTAGAGCCTGACGGATATATTAAGCGCGGCGAAAAGACGCAAGCCGTCAGCCATTTTGTGGATGCATATGAGTGGCTGTTGGCAGAAGCTCGCCGCGGTGTGGATATACAGCGCTATAAAGGCCTCGGAGAAATGAACCCGGATCAGCTGTGGGAGACGACCATGGATCCGGAGGTACGCCGCATGCTGCAGGTGACTGTGGATGATGCAATCGGTGCTGATCAGATTTTTACCACCCTGATGGGGGATCAGGTAGAGCCGCGGCGGGAGTTTATCGAAAGCAACGCACTGGCCGTGGTCAACCTGGACGTCTAAGCGCTAACCAGTTGGGTGGCGGCCTCAGCTAAGTCGGCATAGTGGGTGACACCGTGTGCTGCAGCACTGGCCAGTGTGGTTTGGCCGTTGCCTGTCAGCACCAACCTCGCGTCACAACCTGCGTTGGCTGCCGCTTGTAAGTCTTTAGCAGAATCCCCGATGTATACCGTTTCACCAGGTGTACAACCAAAGCTCCGCATTGCGGTGAGCAATAAGGCGGGTTGTGGCTTGCGGCAGGGACACACGTCATCCGGATGATGGGGGCAGTAAAAAACGGGTAGCCGATTACCCTCGACTGCGCATAACTCGTCATTCAGTTTGGTGTGGATGGCAGCCAGGATCTCCTCGCTGAACAATCCCCTCCCCACACCAGATTGATTGGAGCAGATAGCCACTTTAAAGTAGCGCTGCATCTGCGCAATGGCGGCCAGCGCGCCAGGTAGCGCCTGCCATTCATCAGGATGTTTAATGAAATCCGGCGAATCAACATTGATAACACCATCCCTGTCCAGCAGTACTAGTTTTAGGTCTTGGCTGCTCAAGCGCTACTTCCTGTGTGTTAACGACCAATTAGCCACGGGCTCCGACTTAATGCAAGTGCGGACGCGCAGGCGGGGGGTAACGTTTGGCTGAACCTCAGCGTTGCGCCTGGTGTGGCGAAGACCCTCTGTACATTGAATACCACGATAAAGAGTGGGGAGTGCCCGAGAAAGACCCCCAGCAACTGTTCGAGCGCTTGGTGCTGGAGGGTATGCAGGCGGGTCTTTCCTGGCTGACTGTGTTAAAGAAACGCGCGCATATGCGCGAGGTGTTTTTTGCTTTCGATATGTGCAAGCTTGCCCAGGCTGATGCGACACAAGTGGATCAATGGCTGGCTGACGCTGGCATCATTCGTCATCGCGGTAAATTGCAAGCCATGCTTAACAACGCGCGATTGAGCGTGGTCCGCACAGACTTTGCGGATTGGCTGTGGAGTTTTGCACCGCCGCTGAACCTGGAGGCGGTTGCCCGGGCAGACCAGGTTCCCGCGTACACCGCAGCCTCTATCGCGATGTCGAAAGCGCTAAAGAAGGCGGGCTATCAATTTGTGGGGCCTAGGATTTGTTATGCGTTCATGCAGAGTGTTGGCATGGTCAACGATCATATTGAGGGGTGTTGGAGACATGCCCCGTGCCGGACGCTCGCGATGCAAACAAATATCGAAGCCGATTGCCCAGGGGGGCAATGACGATGGCTCAGATCATGCGCATCGGATTGTGGCTGGCGCAGCTGTGCTCAAGCAAGACTGCGTGGCGCCTTGCTGGGGTGATGGCGTGGCTGATGCAGGTGACCAATAGCGATCTGGCGCGTATTAACCGCATTAACATCCAAGCCTGTTTTGCCCACCTTGACGCCCATGAACAGGAGGCAATGTGCCGCCTTAGTTTGCGCCACCTGGCGTTGCTGGTATTTGAGTTTGCCCAGTTGGCGCACTGGCCAGACGACAAACTGCTTGGCCAAATTGTCGAAGTAGAAGGGTTAGAGTTGCTCGAGGCAGCGATAGAGAGCAAACAGGGTGTGCTGTTGATGGTGCCCCACTTCGGCAACTGGGAGGTTCTGTGTGCGTTCCTTGGCAAGCACTACGCGCTGGCGGCTTTGTACGACCCGCCCAAAATAGCCAGTCTCGAGCCGGTCATGGTGGCCGCCCGGCAGCGCTATGAAGCGCAGATGTTCCCTATTGATACAGGTGGGATTCGAAGCCTCATCAAAGTTCTACGCAGCGGTTCGCTGGTGGCGATTCTGCCGGATCAGGTGCCCGACCGCAGCGCAGGTGTGCATGCCGACTTTTTTGGCCGCCCGGCCCTGTCCATGACACTCAGCCATCGGCTGATCAGCAAGAACCAACCCTGTGTATTAATGGGTTCAGTAACCCGTCTGCTGAATGATAAGGGTTATAGTTATCGCGTGTGTTTTGAGAAAGGGCCTGCGGCGGGTGCTACGGATCTGGATACCGCGACAAGCATAAATGCCGCCATTGAAAAAATTGTGCGTCGCGCACCCGAGCAGTACCAATGGGAGTACAAACGCTTTAAGCGCCCGCCAGAGGAAGCCCCGGATAACATCTACCGTCGCCAATAGGCTGGGGTCAGCAGTACCAGTAGTGTGAAAATCTCCAGGCGGCCCAGCATCATCGTGAACATTAACATCCACTTCACGCTGGCGGGCAGGCTGGCGTAGTTCAGGGCAACTTCACCGAGC
This sequence comes from Pseudomonadota bacterium, assembly GCA_039196385.1. GTDB lineage: Bacteria > Pseudomonadota > Gammaproteobacteria > Pseudomonadales > Azotimanducaceae > UBA4421. The sequence goes on along the minus strand of JBCCUW010000246.1, from coordinate 3,535 downwards.
CCGGGCCCAAGATTGTTCAGACAAGCACCTACCGCGGAAAACGCGGTGGTGAAATCCAGGTCGCCGGCAAGCATCACGAATGTCGTCATGAGCATGAAAACAAAGACGTAGACACTGAAGAAACTCCAGACCGCTTCAACCAGTCGGTCCGCCACCGGTACGCTTCCCAATTTAATCGGAAATACGCCGTTCGGGTGAATCAGGCGTTTCACCTCGCGCATACCCTGCAGGTAGATCATCAGCACCCGGATGATTTTTATACCCCCCGCGGTGGAACCTGCGCAGCCACCGGCAAAGGCGGCAAACAACAGCAACACGGGGGCCACGGACGGCCACGCGCTGAAATTCTGGGTGGTAAAGCCTGTGGTGGTCGCCACGGAGATGGTCTGAAAGATGCCGTCGCGTACAGGGTTTTCAATGTTGCTGTCCGGGTGGTTGTATAACAGGCTGCAAATGATTGCTGACAGGCCGATCAACACCAGCAGATAAGTACGCAACTCAACATCCTGGAAATACAGTAGCGGGTTTCGCCGGCGCCACACCAGGAAGTGCAGACCGAAGTTCACGCCTGACAAGATCATAAAGACGATAGCGACGGTTTCGATTGCAGTGCTGTTAAAAAAGCCGATGCTGGCATCGTGAGTCGAAAAGCCGCCGATGGCGACAGTGGCGAAGCTGTGACTGATCGCATCGAACAGGTCCATGCCGGCAAGCCAGTAGGCGCCAGCGCAGACGACAGTGAGAGTCAGATAGATATACCAAAGTGCTTTGGCGGTTTCGGTGATACGCGGAGTCAGCTTGTTGTCTTTTGCTGGGCCAGGTGATTCGGTGCGATACAATTGCATGCCGCCAATGCCCAACATGGGAAAAATGGCGACTGCCAGGACAATAATCCCCATACCCCCAAACCACTGCAGTAACTGGCGGTAAAACAACAATGACTTCGGCAGCTCGTCCAGCCCGGTAATCACCGTTGCTCCCGTGGTCGTTAGACCGGACATGGACTCAAACGCCGCGTCGGTAAAACTCATGTCTGTGGCGCTGGCAAAGTACAAAGGCATGGCTCCGAACATGCCCAGCCCAATGTAGAACAGCGCGGTAATCAGAAAACCGTCACCGCCGCGCAGTTCGCGGTTACCACGCAAGGGCAGCCACATCAGCAGACCGCTGGCCAGGGTAATGGCGAAGGCCATGATAAAGGTGCTTATGGTCTGTTCGTCGTAGATCAGAGCGATCAGAACCGGGATCAGAAAGGTAAAACTGAAGAAGGTGAGCAGTGTGCCGGTGACGCGGAAAATAACAGCAAGATGCATGACGGGGACTGCGCGGTTTTCCTAGAAGAACGCCAGGCCAACCTGAAACAGGCGCTCGACGTCCCGCATCTGGCTTTTCTCAACCAGAAACAGAATTACATGGTCATCACTTTCTACTACAACGTCGTCATGGGCGATGAGTACTTCGTTGTTGCGTACGATGGCGCCGATGTTGGCCCCAGAAGGTAAGTTGATTTCGTTAATGCGCCGCCCTACCACTTTGGAACTCTTCCGATCACCGTGGGCGATTGCCTCAATGGCTTCCGCTGCACCCCTGCGCAGGCTGTGGGCCCGGGCTACGTCAGCGCGACGTACATGAGACAGCAATGAACTGGTGGTGGCCTGCTGGGGTGAAACGACGATGTCGATGTCGCCTTGCACCAGATCAACGTAAGCAGGCTTAGAAATGAGCGTGATCACCTGCCGCACGCCAAGGCGCTTGGCCATGAGGGAGGACATGATGTTCACCTCATCATCGTTGGTGACCGCGCAAAACGCATCACACTGTTCAATGTTCTCTTCCAGCAGCAACTCCCGATCGGTTGCGTCACCTTGCAGAACGACAGTTTTCAGTAGCTGATCGGCGAGAAACTTGGCTCTGGGAATGCTGTATTCCAGCAGTTTGACGTTGTAGTTGTTTTCTACCGCACTGGCCAGCTTGGCGCCTACGTTGCCCCCGCCCGCAATCATCACACGCTTGAAGGGCCTCTCGACTCTGCGCAGCTCCGACATGACCGCGTCGATATGCTCCTGGGCAGCAATAAAAAACACTTCATCGTCTACCTCGATGACCGTATCACCTTGCGGGATGATGGCCTGCCCACGACGGAAAATGGCCGCTACACGTGTGTCCGCCTTGGGCATATGTTCCCGTAAAAGACGTAACTCCTGGCCTACCAGCGGACCGCCATAGTAGGCGCGCATTGCAACAAGTTGCACCCTGCCTTCCGCGAAATCCAATACCTGCAGTGCACCGGGGTGTTTAAGCAGCTCGTGAATGTGGTTGGTTACCACCTGTTCAGGGTTGATCAATACATCAATGGGCATATGCTCTTTGCTGAAAAAGCCTTCCCTGGTCAAATAGGAGGTAGAGCGTACACGGGCAATTTTGGTCGGGGTGCGAAACAGGGAATAGCAGACCTGGCAAGCAACCATATTGACTTCGTCGCTGGAGGTTACAGCGACAAGCATGTCAGCATCATCCGCACCGGCGCGGCGCAGCACTTCCGGGTGTGAAGCCCAGCCGTTAATGGTTTGAATATCCAGACGGGCTGAAAGCTCCTGCAACCGATTGGCGTCGTTGTCGACGAGGGTGACATCAAAAGCCTCCTTCGCAAGATTTTCAGCCAGGGTGCCTCCAACCTGCCCGGCGCCCAGTATAAGAATTTTCATAGACGGTTAAGTCGCTGTCTGGTGGGGTCCTGGCTTATGCAACAGCGCGTAGTAGAAGCCGTCAGTTGTGGGTTCGATTGGGCTGAGCTGCCAGCCACGGCGGCGTTGATATCCGCTTGCCAAATTGAGCGGTAGCACCTGCGGGGTAACGCCGGTGTTTGTTTGAACTGCGTCTGCATCATTTTTACTTGGGCTTCCAGGGCGCGCCGACTCATCAGCCAGAAAGGCATCGATAACCAGGTCGTTTTCTTCTTCCAACAAGGAACAGGTGCAATATAGCAGAGTACCCCCCGCTGATACGGTCCGCCACAGATTGTTCAGTAATTGTAGTTGTGTTTCAGCGTGTTGCTCAATCTGCCCTTCCTGCAAGAGGACCTTGATGTCCGGGTGACGTCGCAAAGTCCCCGTTCCCGAGCACGGAGCATCCAGCAGTACGTGGTCGAATGGCACACCAGACCACCAATCCAGGGTGGTTGCATCTGCCACGTGCAGGTCGACTGTGTGGCCTAGATGTTCTGCTGCTGCGCGCGTCTGCGTTGCTCGATGGGCGCTGCTCTCCAGTGCAACCACTTCCGCGCTAATATTGTTTGCCGCCAGAATTTCTAGCAGGTGGAACAGCTTGCCGCCCGGCGCGGTGCATGCGTCCAGGATCCGCAGCGGCCGTTGCTTGCGTGCGCTTGTGTAAAGGGTCGGTTGCACAAAAGTCTGCCAAATCGATCCTGCAACCTGGGCGCCCAAGTCCTGTACTGCCACCTCTCCCTTGCTCCAACCAGGCAAAGTTTCAACGCGGCATGGGTTTGCCAACACCACGGCTTGGGGCACGGTTGTGG
>JBCCUW010000245.1:0-6677 GCA_039196385.1 Pseudomonadota bacterium | reverse complement strand
TGGTTGAAAACGCAAACATCTTGTCCACTCTCTGGCAGGCCGGTGCCAACTACATCCAGGGACACTACCTGCAGGAACCGAGCGCGGAAATGGACTACGACTTCAGCACCGAAGACTAGCCTTCAGCAGCGAGGATTAGTCTTCAGCAGCAAAGACTTGTCCAGTTTCAGTCGAGGCCTACTCAGCGAGGGCCTGGCGAATATCCCGGTCGCTGAAGCCGATCAGATACAACACCGCATCCAGACCAAAGTTGGAAATTGCATGGCGGGCGCTCTCGCGGACCACCGCCTTGGCGTGAAAGGCCACCCCCAGTCCAGCGGCTGAAAGCATCGGCAAGTCATTAGCACCATCGCCGATGGCGATGGTCTGAGGCAGGGCAATGCCTTCTTTCAAAGCAATATCGCGGAGCAGTTCAGCCTTGCGCCGGGCGTCGATAATCTGCCCGTCAACCTCGCCGGTCATGACGCCATCTTTGATTTCAAGCGCGTTGGCATGCACGTAATCTATGCCCAGCTGGGTTTGCAAGTGCTCACCTACGTACTGAAACCCGCCGGAGATTACGGCGGTTTTGTAGCCGAAGTGTTGCAACGCCCGCAGCAGACGCTGGGCGCCCGTATTCAGTTGCACCGCTTCCGCCACCTGCTGCAGCACCGCCACCGGCATGCCCTGCAGCAACCGGGCACGGCGACGGAAGCTTTCCTGAAAGTCGATGCGGCCCGCCATCGCCTCCGCCGTAATTGCAGCCACCTGATCACCCACACCATGGCGTTTGGCCAACTCATCAATCACTTCTTCGGTGATCAGCGTGGAATCCATGTCAAACGCCACCAAGCGGCGATTGCGGCGAAACACCGTGTCTTCCTGTAGCGAAAAGTCAAAATCCATGCCTTCCGCCTGCGTCATTAACCGGGAGCGCAGATCATCAATTTCAGCCTCTCTTCCGCGCAGACGCATTTCTACACACAGGCGCTCTTTGCGCTGACCCAGCTCAGCATCGCCACGATCAGTAAGCCGGCGGACCGTGTCGATATTGAGACCGAACTGGTGAGTCAGGCTGGATACCGCATGGAGAGGACCACTGCCATCACCCGTCGTCAGCAAGGTAAGGATGTACCGGGTCTGGCCGGAGGCAGCCAGCCAGTGGCGATAATTGTCTTCGGTCACGTTGGCAATGCGCACGCTGGAACCAGCGGCGTTGGCCTGAAACATCACCTGTTTGATCAGCGAGCCGGTATCCGCTTCCGCTACTTTTACCAGAATACCCAGCGCCAGGTCGTTGTGTATGACCGCCTGGCCAATGTCGAGGACATGCGCGTTAAAACTGGCCAGCGAGGCTGTCAGCTCAGACATGAGGCCTGCCTTGTCCTGACCGGAGACGTTGATCAGGATAATTTCGTGTGCCGTATCGTGTGCCATTTCATGCTCCATGGAGGCGTATTCTACGGACAAATGGAGCATGAATCTTTCCGAACTTATACCAACTTGGGCATTTGCGGGTATGCGCCTGTGCCCGCTCACCCAAGTTCTCTGTTAGCCGAGTTATATGTTAGATTGCCCAAATTGACAACGCTCAAAGGCACCCGCTTGTCCCGGTGGACCCAATTCATTGCGAACAAATCCATACTACCCGCAGCCGCGCTGAGCGCAGCCCTGGTCGCGGCGGGTCTCCTGCCCATATGGACCGCCCAGGCTCCCGTTGAAGCAGAGATGAACCGCTATGGTCAAGCGCTGGCCCGCAGTCTGGCCTTGTCCAGTGCCGGACACCTGCTACATCGTGATCGCATAGAATTAGCCGTGATCGCCAACGAAATGGTGGCCATGGAAGAAGTTGCCGGCATCATGTTTTTTGATACCAACAACGAAATTATTGCCATCAGCGGCAGCAGCAACGCCGGTAAACACCACACCGCACCGGCCACTTTGGATGACACCATGACCGGTTACGCCAGCGTGGTTTTACGTGCCGAAGTATTTGCCACAGCGCCACCCATCTGGCAGTGGCTGCTGACAGGTTTAGTGATTCTGGGCGCGCCGTTTATCAGCCTCATTCTGCTGCAGCTGTCTGCCCGGGGTAACCGCTCGTTGCCCATTGTTTCATTACCCGACACGGCTACAGTACCTCAACGCAGTTACTGCCTGGCCATCAATCTGCACAATCAGATGGCACTGGAGCGGACCGCTCGAGAGCAGGCTGTGGCAGATGCAGCAGATATGGCCAACGAGGTATGCGCCATCCATCAGGGACTGGTGGTGGTCATCCCACTACGCGGTGTAATGATTTTGTTAGACGCCAGCCAGATCGATGCAGAACAATGCCTGAATGCCGGCATGCTCACGACTCGCCTGCTCGATCAATATGAAACCTATGGTCAATTCCGGTGTTTTATCAGCACCACCACAAGTCCCGGCTCTCCTGCTGTGCTACCTGATCTGAGCAGAGAGGCGTTAGCCGAAACCACTGATATCGATGCCATGCTGACCCTGGCGGCACTCAGCAAAGCAGACACTGTGCTGTTGCACACGGCAGTGTTCGACGACTTGCCAGAAAGTGTCCAGCACGGCTGCCACCCATTAGCGCATCCGCTGCTGACCGACCTGACCGACGACGGGGTTTATGCCTGTACGCGGCTTACCGACGCTGGCGAGCAGTGGGTCGACAATCAGTCCAATCTGATTCTGGGGTTCAATCAAGCATCCGCGTAGTCGCCCAACACTCAGGCGACAGTGAGTGAATCTACCTTCTGGAAACCACGCGGCAGTTTCCTTCCACGCCGCGCGCGTTCGCCGATATAGTTTTCCAAGTCTTTGTGCTTCATCCGCAAATGACGTTGACCGGCGCGGACAACCAGCTCACTGCCTTCACCGACCACCACGGCGGCAATCATCATTTCTTCGCCACTCTTGAACGCCGCTGTGGGCACATTGATGAGCTTGTTACCCTTACCCCGCGCCAGTTCAGGCAGCTCCGCCAGAGGAAATACCAACAAGCGGCCCTGATTCGTGACTGACGCCACCCACTGAGGTTCGCCATCTGCCCCATTTATGCGGCCCGGCGGCAGCGCCAAACCACCTGCCGGCACACTGAGTACTGCTTTACCCGCCCTGTTTTTGGTCACCATATCAGCCAGTTTGCCAACAAATCCAAAGCCTGCATTGGATGCCAGCAGAATGCGGGTATCTGCGCCACCCATGGCCACGCCAATAAATCTCGACCCCGCTGGGGGTTTAAAACGGCCAGTCAGCGGTTCGCCCTGACCCCGAGCAGATGGCAACGTGTGCGGCGCCATGTTGTACGCGCGCCCGGCAGTGTCCATAAACACCAGGGTTTCATTGGTACGGCCGCGGGCCGCCTGCGCAAAGCTGTCGCCGCTGCGATAATTTAATTCTTCAGGATCCAGTTCATGCCCTTTAGCTGCCCGTGCCCAGCCTTTGTCGGAGAGAATTACGGTGATCGGGTCGTTACTGAGCAAGTCTTCTTCGCTAAACGCCACCGCTTCCGCCAGTGGCTCTTTGCCATCAGCGGTCAGGGGCGAACGCCGTTCATCGCCGTATTCTTCAGCAATCGCCAGCAGCTCTTTTTTAACCAGTGTTTTCAGCCGCGCTTTGGAACCCAGTATTTTTTCCAGATCCGCTTTTTCTGCGGTCAGTTCATCTCGCTCTGTTGTGAGTTTGATCTCTTCCAGCTTGGCCAGCTGACGCAGGCGTAAGTCCAGAATGGCATTTGCCTGCAGGTCGCTGAGCTTATATCGCTGCATGAGCTCCTGCTTGGGTTGCTCCTCTTCGCGAATGATGCGGATCACCTCATCAATATTCAGATAGGCGATCAGCAGGCCTTCAAGAATATGCAACCGGTCATTAATCTTATCGAGGCGGAAATTGAGCCGCCGGGTCACCACCTCCTGACGATAGGTCAACCACTCTTTGAGGATACCGACCAGGCTTTTAACTTGGGGTCGTTGATCAAGGCCAATGATATTGAGGTTGACCCGATAACTGCGTTCCAGATCTGTGGTCGCGTAGAGGTGGCTCATGAGACGCGCGGTATCCACCCGGTTAGAACGCGGCACCAACACCAGCCGAGTTGGGTTTTCGTGATCTGATTCATCCCGCAGATCCACCAGCATCGGCAGTTTTTTGGCATGCATCTGCTGCGCAATCTGCTCAAGTATCTTGGCCGGGGAAACCTGATGGGGGAGGGCAGTGACGATAATTTCACCCCCATCCACATGATAAACCGCGCGCGCCTTGATGCTGCCGCGACCGGTTTCATACACCTCACGAATATCGGCGCTGGGCGTAACAATATGCGCTTCCGTCGGGTAGTCGGGCGCGCGGATGTGCGTCATCAGGTCCGCCACCGTCGCCTTGGGCGACTCTAACAAGTGCACACACGCCGAGATCACTTCATTGATATTATGTGGCGGTATATCCGTGGCCATGCCAACGGCAATACCGGTGCTGCCGTTCAGCAGTACGAAGGGTACCTGAGCAGGTAACAGCCTGGGCTCGTCGACGGTGCCATCAAAGTTAGCCACGTAGTCCACGGTGCCCTGGCGGGCTTCAGCCAGCAGCAGGTCTGCATAACGGGACAGGCGCGCTTCTGTATAGCGCATCGCAGCAAACGACTTCGGATCATCCGGCGCGCCCCAGTTACCCTGTCCATCCACCAGCGGATATCGAAACGAAAAAGGCTGAGCCATGTGTACCATGGCTTCATAACAAGCCCCGTCACCATGGGGGTGGAATTTGCCCAGCACATCACCCACCGTACGTGCGGATTTTGCGAATTTGGCCTGGCTGTTGAGGCCCAGCTCACTCATCGCATAAATAATGCGACGTTGCACCGGCTTCAATCCGTCCGCGATGTGCGGCAAAGCCCGGTCGTTGATGACATACATCGAATAGTCGAGATAGGCCCGTTCGGTGTAAACCGCCAGCGGTATGCTCTCAACGTCGGGTTCTTGAATTTCTTCCGTCATTTTCTGATATCTTCAGTTTTACCTTCAGCTCAGGCGATCTGTGCCTGATCACCTTTTTTCTCCAGCCAGTTGCGGCGATCCGGCGCACGCTTTTTAGCCAGCAACATATCCATGGTTTCTTCCGTTTTATTGCGGGTTGCTAGAGTCAGCTGCACCAGCCGCCGCGTGTCAGGATCCATGGTGGTCTCGCGCAACTGCATCGGGTTCATCTCGCCCAACCCTTTAAAGCGCTGCACTTGGGGTGTACCGCGCTTCTTTTCCGCCGCAATACGATCCAGAACCCCTTCTTTTTCGGACTCATCAAGGGCGTAGAACACCTCTTTACCCAGATCGATGCGATACAGCGGTGGCATGGCAACATACACGTGGCCTTCGTCAACCAGCGTACGAAAGTGGCGCACGAACAAGGCACACAAGAGAGTGGCGATGTGCAGTCCGTCGGAGTCAGCGTCAGCCAGGATGCAGATTTTGTTGTAGCGCAAGCCACCGAGGTCGGTGGAGCCAGGGTCAACACCGAGCGCAACGGCAATGTCATGGACTTCCTGGGAGGCAAGTACCTGGCTCGAATCCACTTCCCAGGTATTCAGGATCTTTCCGCGCAGGGGCAGCACCGCCTGAAACTCCCGGTCCCGCGCCTGTTTGGCTGAGCCACCCGCCGAATCCCCTTCGACCAGAAATAACTCAGCCCGATCTGCATCCTGGCCCGAACAGTCTGCCAGCTTGCCGGGCAGCGCCGGGCCGGAGGTAACCTTCTTGCGCGCCACTTTTTTGGCCGCCTGCACGCGTTTTTGCGCGTTACTGATGGCAAGCTCAGCAATGCGTTCACCTTCATCCGAGTGCTCATTCAGCCAAAGGCTGAACGCGTCTTTGGCAATGCCGGAAACAAAAGCGGCAGACTGTCTGGAAGACAGCTTTTCTTTAGTTTGCCCGGCAAACTGCGGATCAGCCATTTTTGCCGACAAAACGTAACTGCATTGCTCCCACAAGTCTTCACCCGTCAATTTGACCCCGCGTGGCAACAGGTCGCGGAACTCACAAAACTCTTTCAGCGCGTCGCTGAGCCCCGAGCGCAGACCATTCACATGCGTGCCACCCTGCGCCGTGGGGATCAAGTTAACGTAAGACTCGGTAATTAGTTCACCCCCGTCCACGACCCACTTGATGGCAAAGTCCACCGCTTCCTGATTGCCCTGAGCGGTATGCAGAATTGTTTCAGCGGGAATGGTATCTGCACCGGACAAGGCATTGTCCAGATAGCCCTTAAGACCATCTTCATATAACCAGGTTTCCGTTTCTGCCTGTTTGCCAGCAACCGTCAAGCTGACCCGCAACCCGGAACACAGCACGGCTTTTGCACGCAGCAGATGGCGCAAACGCGGCACTGAGACGTTGGCAGAATCAAAATAACTGGCTTCCGGCTTAAACCATATGCGGGTGCCGGTATTGCGTTTGCCAACGGTATCTATTTTTTTCAGTTTGCCTTTGGGCTTGCCTTTGGCGTAATCCTGCTCATACAGGTGACCATCGCGCTTCACCTGCACCTGTAGTTTTTCAGATAAGGCATTAACCACCGAGACACCGACACCGTGCAGGCCACCGGAAAAGTTGTAGTTCTCGTTATCAAATTTCCCCCCGGCATGCAGCCGGGTTAAAATCAGCTCTACCCCAGATATCTTGTGTTGGGGATGAATGTCCACC
>JBCCUW010000244.1:0-6682 GCA_039196385.1 Pseudomonadota bacterium | reverse complement strand
CGCGCAAACCTAGACTGCACGTTTTCGTGTCCCACCACGTCCGGTCTGGCATGTCCGCGATCTTCAGCGTCCTGCAAAAAAGCACCACAGCCACCCACATGGTCTATATGACCGTGGGTGTAAATGAGACTGTGAAAAGGTTCTGTTGACCAACCGCGGATCGCCTTGATCACCCGACCGGCCCCGCGGTGACTACTGGTATCAAAGGTGACCAGACCCGCATCGGTCTTAAACAGAACGGCGTGGGAAAACGCCTCAACCATGGCTACATTGTCAGCAATTTCCGAGAGCTCAAAATTGATACGGTTCAGCGGACCGGACTCACCCGCACCAATCTTGCCGTCGATCACGTCGCTACTCAGGCGCAACAGATCTGTCATGACGCTTCCCCCTTTATATTGTTCTCTGCATTTTTAGCTACCACTCGGTAAATTGTCAAACATGCACTTGCACCTGAGATCAACTTGCTATGCAGTGTTGAATCTGGAAAATACGCGATCCTTGAGTCTGACCTGAATCTCGACCTCGATAAGCAAAATAAAACGAGTAGCAGGCAAATCCAAATTGACGTACAACACAAAAAAAGAACAACAAAAAGAAAGAACACCTACGAATTAGAGCGCCCATTAGGCACACAAACCCGAACCCGTGAGCAACTCAGTATTAACATCCAGAAGGCACGCAACGCCACCGCGCTCGGCGCGGAGGATGGTATTTGCGGGTGCAATTCTGGTCGTCAGTCTTATCGCTGGGCAGGTTCTGGCGCTGGATCATGTCCATTCTGTGGGAGATCATGCATCTCACTGCTCGCTTTGCGTGCACGCCGACAATCCACCGCTCGCAGATGTACTTAATCCGACACTGACCTGGCAGCCAGCTGTTGGAACATTAGTTCAACTCCCCGTGCGGGGCTCATCAGCCGCACCCACCTATCAGCGTTACGAGACGCGCGCCCCACCCCGGCACTGACCCATCCAAAGTCAGTTTTATACGCGACCGTGCGCGTATTTGTTTGTTATATCGAAATGTCGGGGGATTCTCGTATGCTGTACCCAGCAAAGTTTTTCAGGCTGGCCCTACTGGGCCTGGCCATTGTCGTTACCCAGGCGCCTTATGCGCAAACTGCCGAGCCTGGGGGACCTGAAGTTGCTTCACCGGAAGAAATAGAAGAACTGGTGATCGTTGCTCACCCGTTATCCGGAGAAGGCTTGTCCCAGGCCAGCGAAGTGCTGGAAGGGGATGAGTTGAGCCGCAATCTGGATACCAGCATCGGCGATGTACTGGGTACACAGCCCGGTATCCACTCAGCGCAATTTGGTAAAGCCGCGAGCCGGCCCGTCATCCACGGCCTGGGTGGACCACGGGTGCGCATCATGGAAGACCGCATCGACACCCTGGATGTGTCCGTGACCAGCGCAGACCATGCGGTCACCGTTGAACCTTTCCTGGCCAACCGCATTGAAGTCCTGAAAGGGGCCAGCACCTTACTGTACGGCTCAGGTGCAATCGGCGGCGTGGTTGATGTACACACCGGGCGCATTCCTCACGAGCTGACAAAATTCGGTGGTGGTGTCGAGAGCCGTTACGATAACAACACCAGTGGCTACGCAACCGCCGCCAAGTTGAATGGTTCCACCGGCGGTTTTGCGTGGCATCTCGACGGTGCCTGGAAAGACGGCGACGACTACCGCATCCCTGACTTCGCAGAGTCTGCTGCCCAGCGTGCGGCAGAAGAAGAGGAAGAGCACGAGGAAGAAGAGGGTGAAGAGCACGAAGAGGAAGAAGAAGCTCGTCGCCGCCTGCCTGGCAGCGAATTTGACACCGAGAGCTTTGCGGCCGGTGGTTCCTGGATAGGCGATTGGGGCCTGGTCGGACTGGCTGTCAGCCGCCTGGAAGCCAACTATGGTCTGCCGGGTGGTCATGGCCATGAAGAAGAACACGACGAGGAAGAAGAGGAAGAAGAGCACGAAGAGGAAGAAGGCAATCCTACCCTGGAGATGGAACAGACTCGGGTGGACCTGGAAATTGCCATTCGCGAACCTTTTGCCGGCTTCGACAGCTTGAACATCCGCGCAGGTTTCAACGATTACGAGCACCAGGAAATTGAGCCCAGCGGTGAAGTAGGTACCGATTTCAGCAACGAAGCCTGGGAAGTACGCGGTGAGCTGATGTACACCTTCAGCAGTTGGCGAGGCGCCTTCGGCCTGCAACACACCACCCGGGAGTTTTCTGCAGACGGTGAAGAGGCGTTTCTGAGTGATCCTGTCGATACCGACGATACCGGTGCGTTCTGGGTCGCGGAGACGGATCTGGCCAACGACATGCAACTGGAAGTGGGTCTGCGTCTGGGTCGAGTGGATCACGATCCGGAAACCGCAGACAGTGAATCGTTCACGACTTACGCCGGATCAGCGGGGCTGGTCATCCCGGTCGGTGACGCCCATGAGTTTGGGTTGTTGCTGGATCTTTCCGAACGCGCGCCAGTGGCTGAAGAATTGTACTCAGACGGCGAGCACCTGGTGACCGACAGTTTTGAGCTGGGTGACCCGAACCTGAATGAAGAGCGCGCACAGAACCTGGCCGCCACCTGGCGCTATCGAAGCCAACGCTGGCAGGCAGTACTGACGGCTTACTACACCGAGTTCAGTGACTTTATTTATCAGCAGGAAATTCCAACTCCTGCCGGTATCGACACCGAATTGCCGGTTTTACAGTACCAGCAGGAAGACGCAACGTTCATGGGGGTGGATCTGGAAATCAGTCATACGCTGATCGACAACGGTGAAGCACAGGTGGTCGTCAGCACCATGCTCGACTATGTGGATGCAGAGTTAGACATTGACGGCAACGACCATGTGCCACGCATTCCGCCACTGCGTTACGGCTTTGGATTGCAGGCTGACTGGCAACTCGTCCAGGCGGGCATCAATTACATGCGCGTCACCGAACAGGACGATACGGCACCGTTTGAACTGCGGACCGGCGCTTACGAAGATCTACGCGCCCACGTCAATTTCCGCTGGGCTACCGAGTCAGGCATGTTGGACCTGTTCCTGTCGGGTAAAAACCTGACCAATGATGAGCAACGCCACCACACTTCATTTATTAAAGATGTGGCGCCCGCACCTGGCCGTACAGTAGAAGCGGGACTGCGCTTCAGCTTCTAGCCTGGGCGCGCCAGCGTTAACAGCACAGAGGGCATGCGTGGTGCATGCCCCTGAGCCGGTCGATCAGTCTTAAGAACTTTCCACCGCGTCAAAGATATATGGTTCCAGGGTACCCTGGGCTTTGATGCGGTACTTATGCCAGTTGCCGCCGCCGTAATAGGCCAGACTACCTGGCTCAGCTTCACCGTGACCATTGTAGTAGGTAATACAATCGCGTAGCGGTGCCGTCACCATATCTGCCTGCCGACAATGTTCAGCGTACTTGTCTTCCGGCTCTTTTTGCACGTCGACCACCTGCGCGCCTTTTTCCCGCAGCGTTTTCAGCATCCAGACCACGTAGTCGCCGTGCTCCTCAATGGCATTAGTGAAATTGAAACTGCCACCGCCCCCCTGCGGGCCGGAGACAATAAACAGATTAGGAAAACCGTTGCTGTGAATACCCAGGAAGGTGCGGGTGCCTTCTTCCTGCCATTTCTGCTGCAGCGTTCGCCCTTCCCGGCCGGTGATCATATTAAACGTTGACGTCGCCATCCATTGAAACCCAGTGGCATAAATCATCACATCCAACGGGTACTCCTGGCCATCGTGGACAACACCTCGTTCGTTGATCTTATTAACCCCAACTGGGGCGGTGTCGACCAGATGTACATGCGGCAGGTTAAAGGTCGGGAGGTATTCATCGTGGAACGTCGGGCGTTTACACCCATACGGGTAGTAAGGCTTCAGCGCCTCCGCGGTTGCCGGATCTTCGACAATGGCGTCCACACGGGCGCGAATTTGCTCCATGATGCGAAAGTTGGTATTCAGTTGCTTCTGCACCAGTTCTTCAGGCGTCAGCACCGTATCGTGCTGCTTACGCTCTTTGAAGTGATCAACCTTGCCCGCCAGATAGTCATCGTTGGCTTTAATGGCGGTGCGGCCTTCAGAAATTTTGGCAAAACGCGCGCGGCGCGCTTTGGCCCAACCCGGCTCGTTGGCCCAGGTTTCGCGTTCTTCATCGGTGGTTTCACGCTGGTCGCGCACATCGATGGACGACGGGGTGCGCTGAAAGACATACAGTTCTTTCACTATCTTGGCCAACTCCGGGACAACCTGCACCGCGGTGGCGCCGGTGCCGATGATGCCCACCCGCTTGCCCTTTAGATCGATCTCATAATCCCATCGCGACGTATGAAAGGACTCTCCGGCAAACGATTGCATGCCGTCGATCCGCGCAAGCTTGGGTGTTGTGAGAATGCCGTTGGCGAGTATCACGTAACGTGCCCGCATCTGGTCACCCCTGTCGGTAACCACCGTCCAGCGACCTGCAGCTTCATCCCAATTGGTTTCTTCCACGGTCGTATGAAACAGACAGCGTTCGTAGAAGCCGAATTTCTCTGCCATATTCTGGCAGTACTCCAGAATCTCGAAGCCGGAAGCAAACTTCATGGAGGGTACATAACCCATTTCTTCCAGCAGCGGCAGGTAACTATAGGACTCGACATCACAAGCGATCCCTGGATAACGATTCCAATACCAGGTGCCGCCCACATCTCCGCCTTTTTCGCAGAAACGAACGTCCGTAAAACCAGCCTCGCGCAGCTTGTGCCACAGCAACAAACCCGCAAATCCCGCACCGACCACCAGAATTTCACACTCATCCGTTAAGGCATCACGCGCCACTGGGTCCCCGGAATAGACGTCTTTGAGATACCGGCTGAACTCACCTTCCATGGCCATGTAATCTGCCGCGCCAGCGCGCGCCTCTTTATATTCCCGGTATCTGGCCTGTTCCTCAGCATTAAACACCGCACCCGGAGGTGGCGGCGGCAGAGTTTTCAACGCTTCGTCAGCAACCAGCGAGTAGCCTTTGCCTTTGATCTTTTCGCTGGCAATCGCAGCCCGGGTATTGAACGTTTTCAGCCCGGAAACCGGATCAACTTGAATCGGCTCAGTGGTCATACAAATTCCCCCATGATCGAGACGCACAGCCGGTAAGTGTCGCACATTTTCCAGATCAAGTGGGCGCGGGGTTACACGCACATATTACTCGGGAGCCGGGCGGAGACCGCTGGTGACGCAACCGGTAGATGCCGTAGTGACGCTGTGGCGGAACTTATCGAGCAGCGCAGGCACTTCGTGGTCGAGTGCTGCCGGGGCACACCAGGATTGGCGCCGCGCCGCAATCTCCGCATCACTGAGCGCCACACTGATAACGCCCTGGTCACCATCCAGCGTTACCCTGTCGTCATCCTGCAGCAATCCCAACATACCCCCTGCATAAGCTTCAGGGACGACGTGACCAACCAGAAAACCGTGCGACCCTCCCGAAAAGCGGCCGTCGGTGAGTACCGCCACATGCTCAGTTAAGCCTGCCCCCGCAAGGGTGGCAGTGATGCCCAACATCTCCGGCATACCCGGCGCGCCCAATGGTCCCGCATAACGAATCACCAGAACATCACCCCGATTGACCCGGCCCTGCTCGATGGCCTGCAGCGCGTCCTCTTCGTGATCAAAGACCCGCGCAGGACCCACAAAACAGGTGCCTTCTTTGCCGGTAATTTTGCCCACCGCCCCCGCCTCCGCCAGGTTGCCCCGGAGAATGCGAATATGGCCCCGCGCTTGCAACGGCGCCGAAACTTCGGCAATGACCTGCTGACCTTCGCCGAGTGGGGCAACATTCCGCAAATTGTCTGCCAGGCTGGTACCGGTGACAGTGAGACATTCGCCGTCCAGCAGTCCGGCTTCCAGCAAGCGTTTCATCACCGCCGGCAGGCCACCCACGTCGTGGACGTCCTGCATCAGGTAGCGACCGCTGGGTTTGAGGTCTGCAAGCACGGGCACGCGCGCGCTGATCGCCTGAAAATCATCCAGCGAAAGCGGCATGTCCAGGGCATGCGCCACCGCCAGCAGATGGATGACTGCATTGGTCGAGCCGCCCATCGCCATCACGACGGTTATCGCATTGTCGAATGCAGCACGCGTCATAATTTGCCGCGGACAGATGTCCCGAGCCAGCAAGTGCTGAATCACTGGCCCCACGGCATGACATTCAGCCGCTTTTTCCAATGCTGGCGTGGAAGCACTGTAGGGCAGTGCCATGCCCATGGCCTCAATCGCACAAGCCATGGTGTTGGCGGTATACATACCCCCACAGGCGCCCACCCCGGGGCAGGCCTGATGGAGCAGGTCGCGGCGCTCGGCAGCACTGATGCGTCCGGCGATCAGCTCACCATACGATTGAAATGCAGAGATCACATCGACACGCTGATTCAAATGCACCCCGGGTTTAATGGTACCGCCATAAACCACCAGCGCAGGTCGATTCAGCCTGGCAATGGCAATCAAGCAGCCGGGCAGATTCTTGTCACACCCGGGCACCGCGACCAGCCCGTCATAACACTGAGCTTGCATGACCATCTCCACACTATCCGCGATGACCTCCCTCGACGGCAGCGAATAACGCATTCCCGGAGTGCCCATCGACATCGCGTCACTGACCCCGCAGGTATTGAAGCGCAACGCCAGCTCGCCGG
>JBCCUW010000243.1:0-6712 GCA_039196385.1 Pseudomonadota bacterium | reverse complement strand
CGACGAAACCCGCCGTTTGATCTGCGATATCGGCGGTGGCAGCACTGAACTGATTCTGGGACGCAAAGCAACACCGGAACAACTGGAAAGTCTGCACATGGGCTGTGTCTCCATGTCGCAGCAACATTTCGCTAACGGTGAGATCACCGCTGCACAGTTTGACGCCGCCGTGGAGCACGCCCTGGTGGAACTGGAACCGATCAGCCGGGCATTTGTAAACACGGGCTGGGAAATGGCCGTTGGTGCGTCCGGCACAATCAACGCAGTCAACGACGTGCTGCAGGGACTGGATGAAAGCGATCACATTACCCCGCAGGGGTTGGCCTTGCTGCGCGACAAGCTGGTGGACGCGGGTCGGGTCGAAGATCTGCAGTTCAGCGGTCTGGCTGACGAACGCAAGGCCGTATTCACGGGCGGTGTCGCCATTTTATGCGGCATTTTCGAAGCCCTGCAGATCAAAGACATGACCACGGCTCAAAGCGCTCTGCGCGAAGGTCTTATTTACGATCTGCTCGGCCGCCAGCAGGAAGACGGCGCGCGCAACCGGACGGTGGCCAACCTGATTGAACATTATCACATTGATCGAGAGCAAGGCCGCCAGGTCAGACAAAGTGCGGTGGCACTGCTCTCGCAGGTCGCCATGTCCTGGGAACTGACCCGCGCTGAGGATCTGAACAGTATCGGCTGGGCTGCTGATTTACACGAAATCGGTATGGATGTGTCCCACTCGGGGTTCCACAAACATGGCGGCTATCTGCTGGAGAATATGGACATGCCCGGGTTTTCACGCCCAGAGCAACAGCTGCTGGCCACTCTGGTCAGGTGTCACCGGCGCAAGCTGCAGAAATCAATATTCAGCGACAAGCCGATCAGTGTGCTGCGCATGGTGGTCCTGTTGAGATTAGCCGTGGTACTGAACCGCAGCCGCAGTCATGACTCTCTGCCGCATATCAACGCTGAGGCCAGCAAGCATAAGTTGGCGCTGTCTTTTCCTGAAAGCTGGCTGGCAGAACATCCATTAACCCGCGTGGATCTGCAGCAGGAAGCGCAGTATCTGAAGACAGTCGATATCAATCTCTGCATCAAGCAGCACTGAGCAGAAGCAAGCCGTACCGCTAGCTCTTACCCCCAGTGGGCGAGCAGAAACGTAGCAATAACTCTTCCTGCGCCGCCTTGCGTTTCTGCTTGTATTTGCGCGGTGTGTAGCTGCCGTCCGCATTCAACTCCCAGCTCTGGGCATTGTCGTCCATGTAACACTCGATGGTCTCAAAAAACACGCGCCGCTTAAGCTTGCTGTCCTCTATGGGAAAACACGTTTCCACACGGGAAAAGAAGTTACGGCCCATCCAGTCCGCACTGGATAGATAAACCTTCATATCGCCGTTGTTGGCGAAACAAAACACTCGGGTGTGCTCCAGAAAGCGGCCAACAATCGAGCGTACGGTGATGTTATCCGACACGCCCTTAACCTTGGGCCGCAGCGCGCAGATACCCCGGACAATCAGATGAATCTTTACGCCGGCCTGCGAGGCTGTATACAACGCCTGGACAATCTCAGGCTCAATAAGCGAGTTCATTTTGGCGTAAATAGCAGCAGGTTTGCCTTTCCGTGCTTGCACGGCTTCCGCCTCAATCAATTCCAGCATGGTTGAATGCAACGTGAATGGCGCCTGCAGAATCTTCTTCAGTTTGCCGGCCTTACCCATGACCGTCAGTTGCTGAAAGACCTTCTGCACATCATCAGCCAGGTCTTTGTCGCAGGACATAAACCCATAATCGGTATACAGGCGGGTTGTACGCATGTGGTAGTTGCCGGTACCCAAATGCACATAACGGGTGAGCGAACGTCCTTCCCGGCGCACGACCATGCACATTTTGGCATGGGTTTTCAGGCCAACCACGCCATATACCACCTGCGCCCCGACGGATTGCAGCTGAGTTGCCAGTTCGATATTGGCCGCCTCATCAAACCGCGCCCGCAATTCGATCACCACCAGTACCTCTTTACCTGCCTGGGCTGCATCCACCAGCGCTTCCACCACCGCCGAATCCGTACCGGTGCGGTAGAGCGTTTGACGAATGGCAAGCACGTTGGGGTCTCGCGCCGATTGACGCAAAAAGTCCACAAATGGCGCAAACGATTCAAACGGATGATGCAGCAGCACATCGCCCGCTTTAATCGCTTCAAAAATCACCTCGTTTTCCCGCAATTGGGGCGGGATCGACGGCGTAAAGCCGGGAAATTTGAGATCAGGGCGCTCTACCAGGTCAACAATCGCGGCCAGCCGCATCAAGTTCACCGGACCGTCGCAGCGGTAGATGTCTTTAATGCCCAGGCTGAACTGGGCAGCCAGGAAACCCGCCAGATCTTCAGGACAATCGTCGGCAACTTCCAGGCGCACAGCATCACCGTAACGCCGGGAGGAAAGCTCCCCTTCGAGCGCGCGTAACAGATCATCCACTTCTTCTTCATCAACAAACAGGTCGCTATTGCGTGTGACCCGAAACTGAAAACAACCGGTGGCACGCATACCCGGAAACAGTTCGGACATATATGCCGACAGAATGGTGGACAACAGAACAAATTCGTTTTCCGCGGTGGCGACAGATTCCGGCAACCGCACCAGACGCGGCAGCGCCCTCGGCGCCTGCACAATGGCTTTACCGCTATTGCGACCAAACGCGTCTTTACCATCCAGGGTAACAATGAAGGCCAGACTCTTGTTCAACGGTTCCGGAAACGGGTGCGCGGGATCAAGCCCCACCGGACTGATAATGGGCGCCAGCTCTTTGTTGAAGAAACTCTTCAGCCAGGTTTTCTGTTTGGAGTTCCACTTTTTTGCAGGCAACAGACGAATACCCTGCTTATCCAGCTTAGGCAGCAGAATGTCATTCAGAATGCGGTACTGCTCCTCGACCAGGCTATGGGCCAGGGGTTCTATCTGACCCAGCTGATCAGTGGGCGAGAGGTTATCAGGGCCGCGCTGGACGCTCCCGTAAGCTTCCTGCTGGCGCAGACCGGCAACGCGAATTTCAAAAAACTCATCTAACACCGAACTGGCGATACACAGAAAGCGCAGGCGTTCCAGTACCGGTACCGTTTCATCCTGTGCCTGAGCAACCACCCGCCGCATGAACTCCAACTGGGAGAGCTCGCGGTTGATATACAGGTGTGGACTGGCCAGATCGTTCAATTTTTCCTCATTCGAAGTGCCCGGAGATACCATGTTAGCATGCACGCAAAACAATCCAGGCTCGCAGACCATTGTTACATAACCATGACTTGATTGAGCAGCACCGGTAGCCTCATGCGCGATCAGGTCTACCGGAAAAACCGCACTCATATTGCGGATTTTGCCTTTACTGAAGAAGTCGCGGCGGTGTTTCCGGACATGCTGCGGCGCTCCGTGCCCGGTTACGAAACCATGATACCCACGACCGGCCTGTTAGCTGCCCGGCATCTGGGCAACAGCGGCCTGGCGTATGATCTGGGCTGTTCACTCGGCGCTACCAGCCTGGCACTGCTGCAACAGAATGACAGCCCGGACATTCGCGTCATCGGCGTGGACAACAGCGCGCCGATGGTGGCGGGTGCCCGGGCTAACATCACCGATCCGCGCGCTGAATTTGTCGACGCGGACATCCTGGACACACCCGTAAACAACGCCCGCGTGGTCGTCCTCAATCTGGTATTGCAATTTATCGACCCGGAACAACGCTTGCCGCTGCTGCAGCGCATCCGCCAGCAGATGCAGCCGGACGGTATGCTGCTGGTGTCGGAAAAGGTAAAGGCGGACGACCCGCTCCTCCAGACCTTGTATGTCGACACCCACGAAGCATGGAAGCAGGCCAACGGCTACAGCGCGCTGGAGGTGAGCCAGAAACGTACCGCCCTGGAAAACGTGATGCAGATTGATGCCGAATCCGCCCACCTGAAACGCTTCAAAGCGGCCGGGTTCAGCGATGTGCAGCAATGGTATCGGTGCCTCAACTGGGCCTCTTTTCTGGTCAGGCCTTGAGACCACACTTGTCAGATTTACCTGCGCTGCCCGAGAATTTACCGGCCTGGCCTGCGGATCTGGTGCGCCAGCGCTACAGCAGCAGCACGCATGGCGACTACGCCCGCTGGCAACAGGCAGTCGCTGACTTACCGCCGCTGCAGGCAAGCGGTGTGGCGCAGTACCAGGATACCGTCACGTTCCCCGGCGTCGTCGATGCCGATAAGCTGACAGACACGCTGATGCAGCTGCACCCCTGGCGTAAAGGCCCTTTTCGGATCGGTGAGGTGCAGATCGATACGGAATGGCGTTCAGATCTCAAGTGGCAGCGCCTGCTGCAGCACGTGCAAGCAGATGGTTGTCTGCACAACTTTGTTCAGGGGCAACGGGTGCTGGACATCGGTTGTGGAAATGGTTACTTCGGCTGGCGCATGTTGGAGGCAGGCGCGAAAGAAGTGATCGGTATCGACCCCACCCTGCTGTTCTGTATGCAGCACGCGGCCATACAAAAATTTGCCAATGACCCGCGCAACTGGGTATTGCCGCTGGGCATTGATGAAGTGCCTGCCACCACAACGTTTGGGGCGGTGTTCAGCATGGGCGTTATCTACCACCGCCGCGATCCCGAGGCGCATGTACAGCAGATGTTTGCTCTTACCGACCCCGGTGGCACCGTCGTTCTGGAATCGCTTGTCTGCCGCGACACCAACCTGACGCCCGCATCACGCTACGCGCGCATGCGCAACGTCTGGTGCGTGCCTACGCCGGCACAAATGGTAGCCTGGCTGGAGAATGCCGGTTTCGTCAACTGTCACATCCTGGATATCACACCCACCACGCTGACGGAACAGTGCAGCACACGCTGGATGCACTTCGAGTCCCTACGCGAAGCCCTGGACCCGGACAACCCCGCCCTGACGGTGGAAGGGTATCCGGCACCAGTCCGGGCGCTGATCACAGGACAACGGCCGTCACCTGAGGCAACCGACTTTACTCATCCGCAGGTAGCACGTTAACGTACACCAAGGCTGACACAACCAAGGTAACTCATGTTCGGTATCATTCCGTTCAACTTCCGCTTTCGCGGCAAGGTGCGGCGCATTTTGGACATCTATTTCTGCTTCATCGAGGCAGGTAACGTGGCCCTGCACCCGACCCAGATTGCCCGTCGCACCGGCATGGGCTTTGCCGAAGTAGCACGCCGCCTGGACTCTACCCCGGAGCTGTTCGTGAAACTGCCCAAACGGGATGGCATCACCCGTTACCGCATTACTACCTCTGCATCCACCCGCACCGCAGAAGAAACCGAGGCGTTGTTAAAGAAATATGCCCAGCGCGAATCCTGGTTGCTGTACGCCTTTGTCGTGATGGTACTGGCCATGCTGACCATCGTTGTTCTCACCATAGCCCCTAACATGTAGGTACTTCCCTTGCCCGAATCACTATCCGCCGAACTCATCGACCTGCAACAGCGCTGCGAACAATTTGCCAGGGAGGTCATGTTGCCGGCGCACCAGGCTGAGGATTCTGCCGCGGCCAAAGGCCGGGTGCGCTCCGCTGCCAAACAAGCTGGTCTGTTCAGCATGACACAGCCCACCAGCGTCGGTGGCAGTGCCGCCTCACAACTGGCGCTGACAGTAGCCAGGGAAGCCCTGTGCCGCTACAACCCACCGCATCTCGACGCGGTATTCGGACCCAGCCCGGGTGTGCTGGCTGAAGTGCAGGAGCCGCTGCGATCCAGCCACTTGGAGCCCCTGCTGGCCGGCGACAAACGCGGCAGCTTCGGCTTTACCGAACCTGATGACGCGCCCCAACCCACCAGTGGCTCCATTGAAGGTGAGATGCTGCTGATCAACGGCCAGAAGAACTACGTCACGGGCGGGGCAGACGCGGACTTTATCAACACACTGGTGCAGATTGAGGACCGCGGCCCCTCCATGGTGGTCATCGATACGGACACACCCGGGGTGATTCTGGAGAACCGTTTTGCATCTCTGGATGGCTCACATCACGCGGCGTTCACGTTCAACGATGTCAGAGTTCCCATTCATCAGGTGATCGGCGAGCCGGGGCGCGGTATGCCCAAAGCCATGCGGCAGATTGGTGATACGCGGTTATTGCTGGCGGCGCACGCAGTCGGCTACATGTTATGGACACTGGCTTTTCTCCAGCAACACCTGCTGGCCAAGGACAAGAGCGGCACGCCGCGCGGCGATAAAGACGTGGTGCGCTGGCACTACGCTGAGTTACGCATTCAGGCTTACGCCGCCCGCAGCATGCTTTACCGCACCGCGCGAATTGCCGATACGGGCGACAATATTGTGAACGAAGGCATGGCCTGTAAAGTGTTTGCCACGGAAGCGATCGGTCGTATTATCGATACCGCCATCCAACTGGTGGGTGGTACGGCCCTGGTGGATGATCATCCGCTGGCGCGCCTGTATAAACAGGTGCGCGCCTGGCGCCTGGCGGAGGGTGCCAGCGACGTCATGCGCCTGAACATTGGCCGTGGCATTCTGGAACTGGACAAGGGCAGAATTTAGATGCATACCTTGAAGATACTGATGAGTTTGCTTGTACTGGGCACAGCTGGCTGCAGTTTTGTGCAGCTCAGTGACGCTGGCCATACCGTCACGCAGGCCAGCAGCACCGATGTGGTGAACTGCCAGACAATCGGCGTGGTTTCAGCCACCACCAGCGATCGGGTATTGGTT
>JBCCUW010000242.1:0-6712 GCA_039196385.1 Pseudomonadota bacterium | reverse complement strand
TCCGGCAGTTCGTTGATGGCGAATATCCCTTTGTTCATCCGCGGTACCAGCCCATAGTGCAGGGTCAGTTCGTCAGACAGGTAGCGGCCTTCCGCCACCTTGATGGGGTCCACTTCGCCGATGATATCGGCGATTGTGATGTCCGGGGTGGCCAGTTTTTCCCCGTAGCGGTCTTCCGCTGCCAGCCAGCTGATCGGCGTGTCGTCACCTTTTTCGGCGATGAGATCGCGGCAGGCTTTGGTAATAGGAGCGAGCGGGTCCTCGGGGATCTCCATGCCGTCTACCACCGGCGTCCAGGGATCTAACAGGCTGACTAAACTGCGCACAATGCGTGATTTGGCCTGGCCCCGTTCACCGAGGAAAATGATGTCCTGGCAGCCAAGAATGGCATTTGTGATCTGCGGGACAACGGTGTCATCGTAACCGACAACGCCGGGAAACAGGTTTTCCCCCCGGGTGAGTTTGAGGATGAGATTGTCGCGAATTTCGTCTTTTATAGGCCGGGCGGTGTACCCACTGGCCTTTAATTCTCCCAGAGTGGTTGCAGTAGGTTGTTGCGCAGAATCGGTGGGCACGTTGTTCTCATCCTCTGGTGTCAGCTGAAGGGCGTATGGATAACGGTCTCTCCGAGTCTACGATGGTTGTCGCGACAGTGCTACATTAAACGGGCAACTTGCTTCTGCAAGTTTGGGATGAGTTCACTTTCGACCCAGGGATTGTTGCGCAGCCAGCGCGTGTTGCGTGGGCTGGGGTGGGGCAGTGGTAAATGGCTGGGCCAATAGCGGTGCCAATCCGCCACCACATCGCGCAGGGTTTTGCCTTTGCCGGGTTGGAGGTGCCAGTCGATGGCGTAGCGTCCGATGACCAGGGTTAATTCAACCTGCTGCATGTGGTCCAACAAGCGTTGCCGCCACTTCTCTGCGCATTCCGGGCGTGGCGGCAGGTCACCACCTTTCCCTTTACCCGGGTAACAGAAGCCCATGGGGATCAGCGCTATTTTAGCGGGATTGTAGAATTCGGTTTTGCCGATACCCATCCACAGGCGCAGGCGATCCCCGCTGGGATCATCAAAAGGTACCCCGGAGCGATGCACTGCGGTGCCTGGCGCCTGGCCCACCACCAGGATGCGGGCTGCCGGATCGACCTGTAGAACCGGCCTGGGGCCAAGGGGCAGATGTTCTGCGCAAAGCGTGCACGCGCGAATGTCCTCGACCAGTGTGACAAACTGCCGGGTCTGTCCCGAGGCGGATCCCCGGGACTCAGGCATTGGCGCGTTGGGTGGGTTTGCCCAACAGGCGGTCAGAAATAATGCGCAACTGAATTTCGCTGGTGCCTTCAAAAATTTTGGTCAGCCGCGCGTCGCGCCAGTAGCGCTCCATGGCATGTAACTTGGTATAGCCAGCGCCACCGAGAATCTGCAGGCCGTCTGACGTCACCCGTTCTGCCATCTCTGCGGCAAACCACTTCAGCATGGATGCTTCTTTGTCGCACGTCTGACCGTTGTCCATGCGTGTGGCAACGTCGTACATCAAAGCCCGGGCCGCTTCGATATCACTGGCCATGCGCGCCAGCTTAAATCGGGTTTCCTGGAAGTCGCTGATGGGTACACCAAATTGCACCCGCTCGTGTGCATATGCACTAGCGTCCTCCAGCGCGCCGCGGGCCAGGCCAATGGATCGCGCTGCGGTGTGTGCACGTGCGACGTTCAGCATGTTCACGGTGTTTTTGAAACCTTCACCCCCGCCGGTAATAATGTTCTCTTTCGGGATGCGGCAGCCGTCAAACGCCAGCTCGAAAGTATTCCACCCGAAGTAGCCGATTTTCGGAATGGCGGAACCCTGGCAACCGGGTGGTAACTCGTCCCGGGGTTTTTCGATGATGAAGGAGCGCAGCCCGGTGTATTTGGCATCTTCACCCGGCGCTTCAACCCGCGCCAGCAAGTTAATGTAGTCGGCCTGGTCCGCAAAAGTGCACCAGTATTTGTTGCCGGTGATTACCCACTCATCACCATCCAGCACCGCTTTGCAGCTTACGGCGGCCAGATCACTGCCGACGTTGGGCTCTGAAAGCGACACGGCAGCCAGGTACTCACCTCGCGCCGCGCGCTCTGTGAGTTCGCGACGTTTCGCTTCGGACCAGCCGCCTACTGCCATCAGCGAGCTGGCGCGAGCGATGATGCTTGCGACACTCATCCAGCCCCGGGCCAGTTCTTCAGCAATCAGGCAATACTCAAACACGCCGAGGCCCATGCCGCCATGTTCCTCCGCCATGCGGATACCGAAATAGCCCATTTCGCCCATTTTGCGGCGCAGGTCCATGGGTATTTTGCCCTGCACTGGATCCAGCTCGTTAGCGATGGGCAATACTTCTTTCATGGTGAAGTCCCGGGCAACTTCCTGGATCATGCGGCGTTCGTCGTTGAGATAGTGCTCAGTCATATCAGACGCCTATCAGATCAGCGCGGTCGATGATGTTCTGCACAATGCGGATGCTGGCCGCATCGACCATCACACCGTCCACATTGATGGCGCCGAGACCTTCTGCAAGCGCCTGGTCGTAAGCCTCTTTCTGCTTGCGGGCAGTACTGACTTCGTCCGCGGTGGGTGCAAACACCTCCTGGGCAATCTCGACCTGGCTGGGGTGAATGGCCCACTTACCCACCATCCCGAGAATCAGAGAACGCTCTGCCTCTTTGCGATAAGCTTCCGGGTTGCGGAAGTTGGCGTAAGGACCATCCACCGGATCAATGCCGTTGGCACGACAGGCGATGGTCATTTTGTAACGCGGGTAATGCCAGATGTCCGGTGGGTAACCACCGGTGCTGCCCACGGACGCAAGCTGCATCTGCTGGCTGGCGGAATAGTCGCCCATGCCGAAGACCAGACACTCCAGGCGGTCTGAACAGGCGGCAATTTCTTCCACATTCATCATGCCTTCCACTTCTTCAATCAGACACTCGATACCGATGCGCCGTTGCAGACCGAGTTTCTGCTCCAGTTGATCCAGCATCAGATGGACAAAGCGCACGTCTGCCGCGCTTTTGGCCTTGGTCAGCATAATCGTGTCGAGGTTTTCTCCAGCCCCGGTAACCACCTCGATGATATCGTCGTGACACCATTCGGTTTCAACATCATTAATGCGCACGCACACCGTGCGTGGCCGCCACTCCAGGTTGTTCAGCGCCTCCACGATCATGCCGCGGGCGCCGGGTTTCGCACTGGGGGCAACAGCGTCTTCCAGGTCCAGGAACACGTGATCCAGGTCCATGGCGGCGGCCTTGGTCATCATCTTTTCCGAGCTGCCCGGTACGGATAGCTGGCAACGCCGGGGGCGTGCGGGTTGTTTGTTCATGATTTTCCTCTGTTGGCGGGTTTCTGTTGGCGGACTAGTGTACGGCCAGGGCACTGAATAATGGTTGCAGGTCCTGCTGTTGATCCAGCGTGCGGCACAACTCAACAATCTGCGCGGTGCGGGTTTTGCCGAGGCGCGGCTCAACGAGTGTGGTGAACTTGTGGGTCAGCTTCTGCCACTGCGCGTCCAGGTCCTGCATCGGCACGGCAACGTCAAAACTCTCGCTCAACCGGTTGCCGTCTGCCAGTTCAATGGTCACGATGGTATCGGGGTTACGTTCAGCGTGCGCCTGAACGCTGATCAAGTCGCGAAACTTAACCAGCTCCGGCATCTGTGTGAGTTCGTCAGTGAAGATATCGATACTGGAAGTATCAACACCTGCCAGGGTCATCGCGGTGGTGAAGCGCAAACTGAACTTGGCTTCCAGGCCGGTACTGGGGGACTGGATATTGCAGACTTTGAAGTGTCCCTTATCGACTTCGATGGTAACGGCTTTAATCTGGTGTGGGTCAAAAGCATTGCTTTCACACAGCCGTGCGGTGGCTTCAATGGCGGAATGGGTCATGTAGCACGCAGCGTGGTACTTGAAGCAGATATCCTGAGTATATGAAGGGGTCTGCATTGCGGCAGCAAAACGTTGCGTGTCGGCGGATTCCGCCTGAGTATCCATAAATCCCTGCTCAACTTCGAGGATGTCGTCGCGGCTGCTGAAGCCGCGTGCGGCAAGACTGGCCGCCTGGGCGCCGGTGGCGGCAGCGTGGCCGGCATGCAGAGGTTTGCACATGGTGCCGAACTGAGCTTTCAAACCGGCAGCCTGGGTCCCGGCAATGCCCAGAGCCTGGGCTGTGGTTGGCGCGTCGAGACCCATCAGCACGCTGGCGCCTGCAGCGGCGCCAAAACTGCCCAGTGTCCCGGTTGCATGCCAGCCCTTCTGATAATGTGCGGGACCGGCATAGCGGCCCAGAATGCACTCGGTATCGACCCCGGCGACAAAAGCCGTCAGCAGGTCTGCACCGGGCAACTGATGGTGTTCCGCCAGCGCCAGCACCGTTGGTGCAACCGGCACAGTAGGGTGGCCGGACATGGCCATCTGTACGTCGTCGTAGTCGTGGGCATGGCCGGCAGCACCGTTAATCAGCGCTGCCTGCTGGACGGATACGCGTTCGTCGGTGCCTATGACTGTCGCCTGAGGGTGCCCGCCCTGTTCTCTGGCGTCATCCCGCAACATCCGGGCCAGCGGTTCTTCCATGCCGGCAACGGTGACGCCGATAAAGTCCAGAATGGCCTGTTTGCCGACTTCCAGCGCTGCCGCGGGCAGTCTGGTGCTGTCTGTTGTGGCGATACGTTGCGCCAGTTGAAACGTTGCCGAGTCGTGCCTGGTCTCTGCCATGGTCTGCCTCCCTCAATTTTTGCGCAGCCTGATTACGCTAACGGAAGGGCGATAGAAGTCAACACGCTGGTGGGGTCTCTGGTGAGGTCTCTGGTGAGGTCTCTGGCGAGGTTAGGGTCCCTGGAATCGTGTGATTCCGCGGGTTAGTGGGCCGGTGACAAACTCGCGAATGGCCGGTGTGAGTAACTCCGCATCTGCATCGGAGTGAATCGGCTCGCCCAGAGTCAGCGTGTATTTCTGATTGGTTTTGTTAAGCAATTCCCTGAACAGGGTCATATCTTTGAGCTCGGTATTGAGCATCCACATCAGATAGAACAGAAGGCTGTTATAACCGCGGATGTGCAGTGGGATAATCGGACAATTGTACTTCTGCGCCAGACTCACGCCTGAAGGCAGCCACTCGCGCTCCTGCAGGCCTCTCAGGCTGGGTCTGGCCAGGCGCCCGGAGGCAAAGATGACGATTAACCGTTCGTCTTTGAATGCCCGCACCATATTGCGCACCGTTTCTTTGCTCTTCGCGTGGTTGCGCTTTTCCTCCATCCATTCTACGGGAATGATGATCTCATCCAGGCGCTGCTGGCAGCGTACCGCATCGCGGTTGGCAAAAAACGTCATATCGGGGCGGATCGCGCGAATCGCGTCAAACACAGCGATGCCGTCCGCAATGCCCGCCGGGTGGTTGGGCATCAGCACTGCACGGCCACTGGTGGGCAGGTGTTCGAGGCCGTGTACTGTCACATTCATACGCAGCAGACTGCTGACATGTTCGAATACTTCGAAACCGCTCATGCCCTGGACGTAGTCGACCAGATTGATGGCGTCCTGATAACCAAAGACAGGGTATAAATAACGCTGTACAAACCGCCAGACACGGGGATGCTGCTTCAGCTTGGTCGCGCGTTCTTCGATGAGTTCATCAACGATGTGCATCTCACGCATCTCATGCATCCCACCCATCTCATGCATCTCTTTGTTCATGTCTTTGTTAATGGGGCCGTTGCTTGATCCCCGGCGGCGGCGTGCGGATTTGATGGGTCTGCGGTGGCATTGCTGTGCTGCTCGATAAACTCACACACTGCGGCATTAAAGCCGCCGGCGTCTTCCATATTCACCGCGTGTCCGGCCTGCAGCGAGGTGATCTGTAGTTGCCGCATATGCACCGCGGCCCAGTCTTTGTAGGGCGCAAAGCGTTTTTCGAAAGTGCCAAAACATAATAGGGCCGGGCGTGGATTGAGCGGCGCAATGTCTCTGATGCACGCGTTCGGTGAAGTATGCAACAGCGCGCCAGCCACGGCTTCGGGGGTCAGCCCCGCGCTGTCTTCTAACAGGGCATCGTACACATCTTTGGGGAGCCTGCGCGCAAAGCGCGGATGCACCGGGATGCGGCGAATGGCTTTGGCGCCCTGGGTGTGCAGGCGCTCTGCAGTTTGCGGCCCTTCGCGGCGCCATTGCGCAATCTGCGCAGTATCCGCGAATGCAGAGGCAGAGTTGGTGAAGATATGTGCGCCGACGTGCTGAGGAAATTGCTGAGTGTAGCGGATCGTTAAACCGGCGCTGATGGAATAGCCGCACAGCAGCCAGCGTGTGGCACCCAGCTCCAGGCGGATGGCGTTCAGCGCGGTAATGTATTGCTCGGGCAGATATTGTTGCGCATCGTCCGGCAGCGGCGAGTGTCCGTGCCCCCACAAATCGATGGTAACGGGCTGGCAGACTTCGGACAGCGCTGACAGGTTGTGCAGCCATTGCCGGGAAGAAGATAAAAAGCCGTGCATCAAGGCCAGATACGGACCGTTCCCCGGGTGCACCGTGTAGGCGAGTGTTGGCGCCAAACCAGCTTCCTTTGCTCTGCGATAAGAAAGGAGCGGATGCTAACACGCCAGGCGTCCCGGGTATGCCGGGAAACTCTGTCGGCAGATAGTCCGGCCAAGCCAAGTTTTCGGGGGTAGACTCGTGTGGGCAGTCGTGACGCGC
>JBCCUW010000241.1:0-6718 GCA_039196385.1 Pseudomonadota bacterium | reverse complement strand
TGTCGCTCGGCAACTGAAGCAAAAGAGGTTGGAGGTTTGATACCGCTTGGGCTGTCATGATGACTCCTGTGTTGGCCAGTCACGCTTCTATTCTAGATGGGTGCTAGCACCTGAATCGGTATTACAGATCGAGTCAACGCCAGTTGCGATCACCTCTGCTATGTCTGCTTCTTCTGCTTGCCAGGGCCAAATTGTTGCCCAGGCGTCGCGACTAACGCGTAAAACGAATCGCCTGATCAAACGCTTTGAGTTCTGCCACCAGCTTATCAAAACGTGTTTTGCCAAACGCGGCCACATACTCAGCAAGCAGTTCTGTGGTTTCCGCAGCCGTCTGCATTACCAACTCATTACCCTGTTTGGTGATGGACAAAATCGAGCGGCGCGCATCATCTTCACTTGCCGTGCGTTGCACCAATCCTCTCTGGGTTAAGTCTTTGAGAATGCGCGTGACACTGGGCGCCATGATCATGGATGCGTCCGCGGCCTGAGACACCTCCATCGGCCAGTGGTCGATAAGCACGCGCAACAAGCGCCACTGCTGTTCGGTCAACTCGTGGTGCCTGAGAATGGGTCTGATGGGCGACATCACCGCTTCCCGGGCAGCAAGCAGCGCGGCCGCAATACCTTCATTGTACTTTGGCAGTGTGGGCAGTGTGGGCAGGGTGCGCGAGGGTTTAGGCTTCATCTGTATCCTTTATAGAGATCCTTTATTGAGATCCTTCATTTGATCCGCCACGGGTTCACGGTGTCTATTTATGCACAAGTCGGTTGTGATGTGCGAAATTAATACTTAATATGTTAATTAGTTTGGACCAGTGGCAAAACCTATGACGGACATTTCATACCACAAAGTTGATGCCCAACGCATGCCTGCGCCCCAGGGCTGTCCCATCGATCACGACTTCTCGCCCTATCACGAACGCTATATCGCTGACCCTTATCGGTGGCTGAACGAGAAACGCGAAGAAGAACCGGTATTCTACTCTGACGACCTGGGTTATGTCGTGGTGACGCGTATGGAAGACGTCGATTACGTGTTTCGCAATCCGGACCTCTTTACGTCGACCAATGTACAAGACCCGGTTTTTCCCATCTGCGACGAGGCTGCCAGGATTCTGGCGGCAGACGATTACAACCCGGTCGCTGTGATGTCAAATCGGGAACAACCGGATCACACAAGAATACGCAAACACACCCAGGCTTGCTTTTCCCCGCGTAGAATCAGCCTGCTGGAGCCTGTGATACGCCAGCGCGCTGCAGACCTGATCGACACGATGCTTGCCCAGGGTTCTCCCGCAGAGTGGGTCGCCGCCGTTGGCAACCCGCTGCCTGCGGAAACCATCTTCCGCCTGATCGGATTTGATCCGGCAGATGACAAACAATTGAAAGACTGGACTAACGATCGTCTTGAGTTCACCTGGGGGAAAAGCGACAAAGATTATCAGATACGTGTCGCCACAAATCTGTTGTCCTACTGGCGTCACGTGGCCGCTTTCGTGGAGATGCGCAAAGCGAATCCTGCAGACGATATGACCTCGGAGTTGTTGGCCGCGCACGCGGAACATCCCGAAGAGATTACGTTTAACGAGGTACAGTCGGTCGTCTACGGGTTGTCTTTTGCAGGTCACGAGATTGTGCGCAACCTCATCAGCAACTCGTTGCTTTGTTTACTGTCTGAACGCGAACACTGGAATAAGCTGTTAGCTGACCCCGAGCTTATCCCAAAGGCAGTTGAGGAAGTCTTGCGCATCAATTCAGCGCAAACCAGTTGGCGCCGCCTGACCACCCGCGACACGACGCTGGGTGGCATCAACATACCCAAAGGGACACCGATATTCATGTCGCTGGCTGCGGCCAACCACGACCCCCGCTCATTTGAAGAGCCCGAGGTTTTTGACATATCGCGTCGCAACGCGGCACGCCACATCGCATTTGGCCGTGGACCCCATATCTGCCTCGGTCGGATACTCGCCAAGCTCGAGCTAAAAACGGTGCTGGAACTTGTGGTGGAAAAAGTACCGTCGATACGCTTGGTCGAGGACCAGCAGTTAGAGTATCCATCCAATTTTTCTTTTCGAGGGCCCCAAAACGCTGCAGGTGGCCTGGGGGTAGCCTCTGTCTGGTTCTGCGTTGATTCGACTTCAACTGGCAGGTTGCGCAGGACCAGCTAAGGTTGTAGATGAATAAATAGAAGATGTGTTGCAGCCATGGTGGCCCCCACAACGGCTAAGCGTGGATCCAGAGTATTTGGATTCACCTTGGTTGAGTTGATCGTAGTCATTATATTGCTCGGTATTCTCGCCGCCGTTGCGCTGTCACGGTTTGGCGACTTAAATCGGGAAGCGAGAATTGCCGGGCTGAACGGCATTGCCGGCGCCATGCAGACTACGGCCCTGCTGGTGGTGAGCAAAGCCAGAGTAGAAGGCTTAAGGCGCCAGCCCAGCAATCCGGGTGGCAGCCTGCAGACACGCATGGTTGTGGACTTTGAACTGGGCAGCACCGAAGTCGACTGGCGCAACCTGTGTCCGGAGAGTCGCGCTGAGGTAGGTGACCGACTGACCATGCTGGATCATATGGTAACTAACCTGAGCGACGACATGGAGGTGCAACTCAACAACCGATACACCCTGATCGGCTACGACATACCTGGTTTCAGTGTGCCCACCGATCGGGGGTGTTATGTGATCTATGATTCTTTCGGCAACCCGGACTGTACGGTGACCACGGTTACTGTGGACTGCTGACAAAAAAAATCACAAGAATCCCCTCACGAACCCCCTTTTGCCAGGGCACGCGCCGCAAACTCACGCACGCCATCCCCGGCAAACCCCATGGTTTCATACGCCGCAGACATTTCAAACGCGCCATGACCCAGCTGATACCAGCTGTTTAAACTACGTTTCGTTAACCGCACAGCGTCTGCCGGCATTTTTGCAATGTGCACAGCAGTTTCAAGCGCTGTCGTATGCAAAGCATGCGCCGGGACTGACAAAGCCACCAGACCGGCTGCGCGCGCATCCAGCCCGCTGATCGGTCGTGCGGTCAGAAGATGATATTTGGCCATAGGCATACCCATCATCAGGGGCCAGTACGCCGCATGATCGCCACAGGCCAGGCCAGCCATAACATGACCATCAACAATCTGGGCATCTTCTGCCGCAATTGCCACATCCGCCATTAAGCCAATGGCCAGACCGCCGCCGGTACACACACCCTCCAACGCGGTGATAACGGGTATGGGGCAATGCAGCAGGTTGAACACCAGGGCGCGGATATCTTCATGCACTTTGCCGCGCAACTGAGGATCATCAAACATCGGTGGCAGAAAAGTGGGATCACCGCCTCCACAAAAGATGCCCTGGACCCCCTGCACCACCACCGCCCGCGTATCCGGCTCGCGTGCGATGTCTCGCCACACATCACCAAACTCATGGTGGTTAGCGTGGGTAATGCCATTATTTTTTCGACCGGTATCGATGATGAGGCGCAACACACCCTCGGCCGGATGGTCGGCCTTAAACGCGGAGTAGTGTTTATACGGCTGCATTACTGATCTCCCACAAGCAAACCGCCATACTCGGTGAGCGTGGCCTCATCGACAAATATGTGCTGGGTCGCACCCATCAGATCACGCACTATGTGCTGTAACGGGCTTGCCATCCGTAAAGCACTGCCACCTGCCTGACGATACGCCCATAGCGCAACCTCAAAAGCGACATCGGTAACATAACGTGCTTGCGCACGCGCCTCGGGTAAAACCGTGGACTCTTTTCCGTCTATCTCCAGACGGGCGATACAGTCGTACATATACCGCCGGGCACTTTCAAGTTTGACGCGGGCGGTCGCCAGTCCCGTTTGAAAAGTAGTTCGTTCGGCAATGGAGTTGGCTGAACCCGAGCGTTTCTTGTGGCGCGCCAACGCTGTCACCTCATCAAGCGCTCGCCGAGCGGCGCCCATCGGCAAGCCGGCATGCAAAGGCAGACTTTGCGCTAATTGCGATAACTCATAGACCGGCCCACCCCGCAAACGCTGCGCATGGGGAAACCGGAACCAATATCCATCCGGAATATAAGCTTCATCGATGGCGTAATCACATGAACCAGTGCCCGACAAGCCAGCCACCTGCCAGGAGCAGGTGTCAACCACCGCCGCTTCTTTGGGCGCCACAAATACCACGGGGCCCAGCCTTTGGTCACCATCCGTTAACATGGCGCCACCAAGGACCCAATTCGATTGATGCATACCACTGCCAAAAGACCACTGTCCAGAAACCCGCATGCCGCCGGGTACGATCACAGCTTTACCAATCGGCGCGAGTTGTCCGGCAATGACCGGTGGAGTTTCGAATACTGTCCGAACGGCGTCGTCTGACAAGTAAGCACCCGCGAAACCCGCGTGAATCGTACCAATGGCCAAATTCCAGGCGCAGGTCGATTCTTCGTAGGCCAGTGCTTCCACCACCTCCACAGCCTCGCTGAGCTTAACACCCGGGCCACCCAGTTCTGCAGGCCACCACAGTCGGTAAAGCCCGGCCTCATGCAGTGCCGTAACAGAGGAATTGGCGAGTCGAGCATGCGTTTCGCTGTCTGCAATGCCTGCTTGCAGGCAGGGTCCGATCTCTGCGATACGCGCTTTGTATGCAGCCGCCGTGTTTTGTTCAGACATGAGCGATGACCTCCTCGCCAAATTGGTAAATGTGATCTGCTAGTTGACCAGGGTCTAAAGACTTCGGACTGACAATAATTCGACTGGCCCCGACACCTGCCCATTGCTGTATCAGACTTTCAGCCCGCGCCGGATCAAGTACACCCGGTTCATAGACACTCAACTCCAGAGCGCTGGGGTCCCGACCTGATGCCTCTGCCGTGGACCGCGCCAGGTCGAACAGCTGGCCGACGAACTCAGGTGTGCCTTTGGCAGGAAAAAAGCCGTCCCCAACGCGCCCCGCACGGCGTGCTGCAGCCGGCGTGTGGCCACCCACAACAATGGGCACGGTATTCCCGGGCGGACGTGGACAAAGCGCTACCTCTTCAAAAGCAATATGCTCTCCAGCAAAGCTGGCAGCGTCATTAGCCCAAAGCGAGCGCATGGCGGTGACATACTCGTCATGACGAGCGGCACGATCTTCAAAATCAGCACCCAAGGCATCGAACTCTTCCCGCAGCCACCCCACGCCGAGCCCAAGGCTGAAACGGCCATCACACAGAACGGCCAGTGTGGCGGCTTGTTTCGCGACCAGTAAGGGCTGCCGCTGGGGCAATACGAGCACACCGGTAGCTAAGCGCAAAGTAGTTGTGTGGGCGGCAA
Organism: Pseudomonadota bacterium; assembly: GCA_039196385.1. GTDB lineage: Bacteria > Pseudomonadota > Gammaproteobacteria > Pseudomonadales > Azotimanducaceae > UBA4421. The sequence goes on along the minus strand of JBCCUW010000241.1, from coordinate 1,411 downwards.
CCCAGGCGTGCCAGACAAAAGGCTCAGCCATGGGGATCTGTCCGCCGCCCGCCATCTTGCCGTCGCGACTGTAAGGATAGGTGGACGCTATATTCGACGGCACAACAATGTGCTCACCTGTCCACAAGGATTCGAAACCTGCCTGTTCCGCAGCGGTCGCTAATTGCAGTGCGCCATCTGGATAAGCAAATGGGCCAACGGAGGCGTACCAGTGTCCAAATTTCATCACAATATTCCTGAATGAATACCCTGACAGTGTAGAAATTGGCTCTATTGCTTAAAAGTATTGTTATGATATCTATCCATATCAATCGGATATGTATATGTTTTCAGCAAACGATATGCTCATGGTCAAAACCATCGACGATCAGGGCAGCCTGACGGCCGCGGCCGCGGCGCTGCACACCTCGCAACCTGCGCTCAGCCGCAGCTTGAACAATTTGGAAACGCGCATTGGTGCACGTCTGTTTCGCCGGCTACCCCGCGGCATGACTCCCACGCCGACGGGCCAGACTCTGCTGCAACACGCAGAACAGGTGCAGGCCATCACGCGTGCTGCTCAGGTTCAGATAGAAGCCCAGGTTCGCTTGGATGCGCCTGTACTCCGCCTGGGAATTGCACCGTATATATCGCTTGCTCCAATCACGCGCACGATCAGTGCTATGGAAGCCAAACACCCGGACCTGCACTTCCAGATCAGTGTGGGCGCCCCAGTCAATCTAACTGAAAAGCTTTCCAGCGGAGATCTGGATCTCGTGATTGGACCAGTGCATGCAGACGAACAACACGTGAAGCAGACCAAGTTGTTTGAAGACAATTCTGTTGTGATCGTGAGGCGGGCACACCCGCTGCGCGGTCTACAACCGTCACTGAGGACGTTGAGCAAATATCGATGGATCTTGCCCGGACAAACCGATCCGCTGCGCAAGCGCATCGACGCTTTATTTGCAGAGGCTGAGCTACCGCCACCGATAGTACAGATCGAGACAGAAGACATTCCCTTGTCTTTTAACCTGGCGTTACGCTCAGACTATCTTGTCGCCATTCCAAAAGACGTAGCCCTGTATGCGCGCCGTGATCAAGACATCAGAATTTTGAAGCTCGAACTGCCGAGTACATACGCCAGTATCGGCGTTACGCAGCTACGCAGCAGACGATTGATTCCCGAAGCGCAAATCCTGATAGACGCGATGGCTGTTGAACTGGCGCGGGTTGGAATGTAAAGCCTGCAATCAAACGTAACCCGGGCTTTACATCGCGCCCATTTAATGACATATTCCATTTTATGTTATTAACAAAAAGTAATTTTTGTCATGGCCAGACCTTCAAAACTGCCGGCTGAAGAACAGGTAAAAGAAATTGTCGAGGCTGCCTCAGAACATCTGTCCACAACAGGTTTTGAGCAGTTCCG
>JBCCUW010000240.1:0-6733 GCA_039196385.1 Pseudomonadota bacterium | reverse complement strand
TGACTGCAATCAAGTGATGGGCCCCGGGTGCCAGTGCAGCCTTTTCTGCCCAATGACAGGCGCTCTCCAGTTCTTCTCTGGCCAGCAGACCAAGTGACCCTGAGGCCAGAAAGGCGTATTGCAGCGGGTCAATTGGGCTGAGTGACAATGCCTGGCTGGCCAACTCGGGGGCCACCTGGCCCTGACCGGTGATAACCTTAGCCAGCCCCTGATGATAGTACGACTGGGCGTTGTTGGGGCTTAGTGTGGTGCAGCGCTCGAACCAGGGAATGGCTTCCTCCCAATTGCCATCCAGCATTTTTGCCCGGCCGACAGCCAGATTAATCACCGGGTCGAGCGGATCAATCTGCATGGCGCTGTCTGCGTGCTCTGAGGCGAGTTGTCGTTGGCGCTCAATGTCTTCGGTGTAACCAACAAAGGCATTCTGAAAGTGGGCAAACGACAGCCCGGAGTGGGCCAGGGCAAATTGATTGTCCAGGGACAGGGCATTGCGCAGCAGATGCACAGCCACGTTGTTGTCGTGTGCATTAAATCGATACAGGTGCCGCAGGGCGCGAAAATAACAGGCCCAAGCATTCAGATTTTCGGTGGGCAGGCTATCCATCAACTGAGCCTGGGCACTCTGAATGCGCATTTCGATGCCGTTCGTGATGCGTGTTGTCAGGTGGGTACGTAGCTCGAACAACTCATCCAGGCTGCGCTCGATGTTATCTGCCCATAACAGGCTGTGGTTGCGAGTGTCCGCCAGCTCCACACTGACTGTGGCCTTGTCGGCAAAAATAGCCAGACTGCCGCTGACCACATAGTCCACCTGCAGCGTACTGCTGACCTCGTTGAGGTCGGGTTGCGCACCCCGGAACCGGAAGGACGAGGCCCGGGAGATGACTCGCAGCCAGCGCAGACTGGACAAATCGGCAATCACTTCGTGGGCAATGGCGTCAGCCAGCGCATCATACCGGCTATCCATACTGAGCATCTGCAGGGGTAACACGGCAATCGAAGGTTTTGCGGCCTGCAAACCCTCCGCTGCCTGGGGCGGACTCAAGACAACGTCCGCTGTCACGGGAGCGGCGGCTTTGTTCTGGTGCACCGTCGTGACAAAGCGGAAACCCCGTTCGCGAATAGTTTTGATGTGGCGTTGGGTTTTGCCATTATCGCCGATGGCCAACCGGGCCGACCGAATACGGCTGTTGAGCGCGGCTTCAGAGACAATCCGGCCACCCCACACCTGCTCATTAATTTCTTCCTTGGAAACGACGCGTTCGTTATGCCTGATCAGTAGTTCCAACAAAGCAAAAACCTGGGGTTCGACCTCCACCGGCTGCTGCTCGCAGCGCAGCTCCAGCTGATCCAGGTCCAGTTCGTAGTTGTCAAAGCGGTAAATCAGAGCCTGCCTCCCACACAGTTTCTACAGCTAATCTTTAGCTAATCTGCAGGAAAATACCAGGTCGCCTGCAAGCGCCGCGGACGAGGCTTTGCCAAAGTACATCCATCGCACCCCGGGTGCACGCTGAATTGGAAGGAACGCGCAGATGGAACAATCAATGGCAACCAACGACACTCGCAGCAGCAACGACCGGTCCCGGCTGGCCCTGAGCGAGGTCAAGGCAAAACAGCAGCAGACCTGGGCCGCCGGGGACTATGCTCAGGTCGGTACGACGCTGCAGATGGTGGGTGAACAGCTGGCCGAATCTTTGGATATGCGGCCTGGCAGCTCAGTGCTGGACGTGGCGGCAGGCAACGGCAACTTCGCCCTGGCTGCGGCGCGTCGCATGTGCCAGGTGACCGCAGTTGATTTTGTCCCGCAGCTACTCGAAAAAGCGAAAATCCGCGCGCTGGCTGAAGGTTACGACCTGCGCTTCCAACTGGCGGATGCCGAGTCGTTGCCTCTGCCTGATAACAGTTTTGCGGCGGTGGGTTCGGTATTCGGCGTTATGTTCACACCGGATCATCCGGCCGCAGCCACCGAACTGCGCCGGGTGTGCCAGCCGGGCGGAAAAATTGGTCTGGCCAACTGGACCCCTGAAGGCTTCATCGGCCAGGTGTTCCAGATTATCAGCCGTTATCGCCCAAACCCGCTGCCGGCGCCTTCGTTGTGGGGCACCCGGGATTATCTGACCCAATTGTTTGAGCCCGGCCCCGGAGGCATGCAGGTGGATAAGCGTACCTACCTGTTCCGGCATCGTAGTCCGGCCCATTGGCTGGCCTTTTTCCGCGCGGTATATGGTCCTGTGCGCAACGCTTTTGCCGCGCTGGCACCGGCTGAGCAGGCAGGCCTGGAAACTGATCTGCTGGCGCTGCTGCACAGTATGAACATCGCCCGAGACGGTTCGCTGAAAGTGCCGGCTGAGTATCTGCAGATCATGATCGACGTAGACTGAAGGAGAGCGGCTGTGAGCGAAGTACTCAAATTAGACACCGTGGATATGTTCGCCGTGACGCTGTTGGCGATCGGCATGTGTCTGTTGGCGCTGGGTATGGTCATTGATACGCGTACCACCCATGAGTTTGTGCAGACCCTGGCAGACGAATGGACCCCGGGGTTTGTCATTGACGGCATGCTGTTGCTGGTGGTCAATCGCATCATCCGGCGCAATGAACGGGTCGGCGTTCTGGCCCAGGTTGGCAGCTTGAGTAACGAATTTGCCCTGGATGCCGTGCGACGGGCAAGAACCGAAGGCTGGTTGTGTGACGGTTCGCTGCGGGGCCGCGATCTGCAGCGTGCACGTCTGGCTGACGCGGACTTAAGCGGCGCGGATCTGCGCGGCGTCTGTCTGCGTTTTGCCGATCTGCGCCGTACCTGCCTGAACCACGCTGATCTGCGTAATGCAGACCTGACCGGCGCTAATCTGACGGATTGCGATTTGCGCTGGGCCAATCTGGAAGGCGCCAAGCTTGTGTGGGCGGAAACCCAGGGAGGCCAGTTTGATGGGGCGCATATGCGCGACGTGGACATCCGTTTTGCGGCAACGGATGCGGACTTTCACAAACAAACCAGCCTGACAGGCGGTGTTTGCGGGGGGTACCTGCGGCCGGCTGAAATCTGTCTGGTACGCAAATCGTTCGAACATGTCGAAGCTGCCGGTGAAACCGCAGTAGCGTTGTTTTACAGCAAGCTGTTTACGGCCTATCCGGCGTTGCAGCCTATGTTCAGAAACTCGCCTGCGAGCCAGAACCGCAAATTCCTGCAGAGTCTGAAACTGATCGTGGCCAGCCTGGATGAGCCAGAAAAAAGTATCCATGCCCTGGAGCAACTCGGTAAACGCCACAAGGGTTACGGCGTGCGCACCGAGCATTATCGGAAGGTGGGCGAGATTCTGATTGCCACACTTCGCGAAGCGTTGGGTGCAGGGTTTACTAAAGAGGTTGAGCAGGCCTGGCAGAACGCCTACGGCTTAATCTCCAATGCCATGATCTACGCGGCGGAATCGAACGGCTGAGCTGATTGACGATATCTCTTGCACCGGCTTGTGGAATTCCGCAGCCGGCTGTGAGATCTTGTCGCGCTTTACGCGAACAGGCGACACTCAGCAATGACAGGGCAGGCCGAGCTAACAGCACGCTTACGTGAACAGGTGCAGGGTCTCATTGACAATAAGACCAAACCGTTGGGCGCTCTGGGCGCATTGGAGCGGCTCGCCATGCAGATTGCGCTGTTGCAACAGAACCCCACGCCGACCATGTCCGCCTGTGATCTGATCATCTTTATTGCCGACCACGGTATTACAGAGGAGGGTGTATCAGCCTTTCCGCAAAGCGTCACCACGCAGATGGCGCTCAATTTTCTGCACGACGGGGCTGCCGCAAATGTGTTTGCCGCAGTGAACGATGTCCACGTGCAACTGGTAGACGCTGGCATGTGCCAGCCCCCGCAGCATCCACGCCTGCGCAATTGCCGAATTGCATCTGGTACCCATAATTTCAGGCGCCAGCCGGCTATGACCCGCGCGCAGTGCGAGCAGGCTTTGCAGCTGGGTGCCGAGGTGGCAACCGCGACAACCAGTCATGCCCTGTGCCTGGGTGAAATGGGGATTGGCAACACTTCGTCAGCGACACTGCTGATGCATAAGATTCTCGGCCTGCCGTTGACCCAGCTGGTCGGTCGCGGTACCGGTCTGGACGATCACGCGCTGGCGCACAAGCTGGCCGTGCTGACAGATGCGGCCGCGCGCACCGCGCCGCGGCTGAATGCACTGGCAGCGCTGAGTGAATATGGTGGCTTTGAAATTGCCATGATGGCAGGGGCGATGAGTGCCGCAGCGGCAAAACAACAGCTGGTGCTGATTGACGGCTTTATTGCTACCGCCGCCGCGGTTGCCGCCTTGCAGATTAATCCCGCCGTTCAGCCGGCGCTGGTATTTGCTCACTGCAGCGCTGAAAGCGGCCACCAGCTTGTACTGCAAACGCTGGATGTTCAACCACTGTTGAACCTGCAATTGCGCCTGGGTGAAGGCACCGGTGCGTTGCTGGCCTGGCCGCTGGTCAAAAGCAGTGTGGCCATGTTGAACGACATGGCCTCGTTTGCCGATGCTGGTGTCGATGGCCCGCTCTAGTCTGTCCGTACGGGGGCGTGATGAGGGCGCGGCTTTTCTGTTTGCCCTGCAGTTTCTGACCCGAATACCGATTCCGGCAGCGGTTGAATTCACCGCTGCCCGCGAGCAGGCGGCGGTGGGTTACTACGCGGCAGTGGGTGCCGTAGTGGGTATTCTTGGCGGTATTGTCTGGTATGTCAGCCAATTGTGGGTGCCCGACCTGCTTGCCATTTTATTGTCTGTAGCGGCTACTCTGCTGCTGACCGGTGCGTTCCATGAGGATGGTCTGGCAGATACATTCGACGGCATTGGCGGTGGCGGCGACGCTGAGCGGGTTTTGCAGATCATGAAGGACAGCCGAATCGGCACTTACGGCAGTGTTGCTCTGATACTCGTGCTGTCCGTCAAAATCACCACGTTGCATTACCTGGCGGAAGTGCTGCCGGGGCTGATAGCCTTGTTAATTGTCGCCCACAGTTGCAGCCGCGCGTCCAGCGTTATGGTTGTGCTGACCAGCCGCTATGTCAGAACCCAGGGGACGGCTAAACCCACCGCCTCCGGAATCAGTGGTTCTGCCCTTGGGGTGACACTATTCACGAGCTTTGTAATAGTTATCGCGGGTTTGTTGATGCTGACACCGGCGGCCCTGGGCGGCGGTCTTGTGGGTCTAGCTGTGGGCCACGGCTTCAGCCGCTTGCTGTACGAACGTAAACTGGGCGGATATACGGGTGATTGCCTCGGTGCCACACAGCAGTTGAGCGAAGCATTCTTCTATCTGGGAGTGCTGGTATGCCTCTGACTTTACTCAGACACACGCAGCCGGCGGTGGCGGAAGGACTTTGTTATGGCCGCACGGACCTCGATGTGGCGGATAATTTTGCCGTGCAGGCCGCTGCAGCCTCTGCTCGGTTGCCGGCCATTGATTTGCTGTTGAGCAGCCCCGCACGGCGTTGCCGCAAGCTGGCTGAATATATTGGTGAGGCGCACCAAATGCCGGTGCAGCTGGAGCCGCGCTTGCTGGAGCTTGATTTTGGCCGGTGGGAACAACAATTCTGGGCTGATATTCCCCGCTCGGAACTGGATGCGTGGGGTGCAGATCTGCTGCACGCGAATCCGTATCAGGGGGAGACGGTCGCCGAGCTGAACGCGCGGATCGCTCAGTTACTGCTGGAACTCGCATGCGAGCCTGGTCATATTGTCTGGGTGACTCATGCCGGTGTCATTAAATCCACCGCAGCGCACATGCACGGAGACCAGGCCAGTTTTGATTGGACCTTGTCGGTGAAATTTGCTGACATGATCACCTTTCCCAGCATTCGGCCCAGCGAATCCGAAAGAACACAACAAGGATAAATAAACTTTGACAACATCCGACAGCGCAGCAGAACACCGCACCCGAATGCAGGCGTTACAAAAAGCCCACCGGGAAAAAATACGCGCGGCCAAAAATCCCCAGCGTGGCCTGGTTCTTGTGCACACGGGAAATGGCAAGGGTAAGTCCAGCTCAGCTTTTGGGGTTATGGCGCGCGCGCTGGGCTGGGGGCACGACGTTGCGGTGGTGCAGTTCATCAAAGGCAAGTGGGAAACCGGTGAGCGGCAGTTTTTTGCCGCGTTCCCTGAGCAATTGGTGTGGCACACCATGGGTGATGGGTTTACCTGGGACACACAGGACCGCGACCAGGATACCCGCGCTGCTGAAGCCGCGTTTGCCCGGGCTGTTGAGTTAATGCGCAGCGGCGCATATGACCTGCTGGTGCTGGATGAGATTAACATCGCCCTGCGATACGACTATCTTCAGATCAGCGCCGTGCTTGAGGCGCTGGAGCAGCGTCATGCGCGCACCAGTGTGATCCTGACGGGACGCGACGCCAAACCTGAGCTGCAGGACTATGCAGACCTGGTCAGCGAGATGCGCGAGATCAAACATCCATTCCAGACCGGCATCAAAGCTCAGCAGGGCATAGATTTTTAATACTGCAGATGAAGGGGCTGCATTTGACAAATGCGGCGTATCCGCCAGAATCTGCCACCAGATGGTGCAAGGTGCGCGGCGCAAACGGCGCTTGCCACTCTGCTAAGAGGGAACCCGGTGAAAATCCGGGGCTGTACCCGCAACTGTAAGCCGGTAGTTAGTCATCAGTATGCCACTGGGATCAAACGATTTCGGGAAGGCGATGATTCGCGTTAACCAGCAAGTCAGG
>JBCCUW010000239.1:0-6738 GCA_039196385.1 Pseudomonadota bacterium | reverse complement strand
GTCCATCCAATCTGCTCCGTATTTCTCTGTGTCTATTGTTATTTACGTGCTGCGCGTTTTGTCTGCGCTGCGTTAGCGGCTTACGTTCTTCTTACTGTTTACTGTTTACTGATTACTGTTTACTGTCCGGCTGATCAGTCTTCTGATTCCGGGGCGGCTTGTTGAGCCGTTGGCGCAGGCATGCCCAGTTGGACCGCAATGCGGTCTCTGACCGCCTCGGCAGAGCCGTCATACTGGATGCTCATCAGCCGGCTGCGCATTTGTACCGCTTCCTGCATGACCTGATTCATCTGTTCTGCCTGCTGGTGCTGCGGTGGCCCCACCGGACCTTCGTTATCGCTTAACAACGGGTCTGGATAGGGAAGCGCATAATACCCGAAACTATCCAATTGTAGTTGCCCAAGTTCGAGGAATATTTCTTCCGCCCGCAGGGCCAGTAGGCCAGAGGGAAAGGGTAATTGTGTCTGCATCTGCACTGCGTGATCGTATCTGGCCTGCATACCCTCCAGAGCTTGTATGGCAATTGCCGTCTCGCCGAGGCGGCGCTGCACGTTGTTGTCAGGTGTCATATCGGTGATCACGTCGGTCAGCATATCCAACAACGTGCGCAGCCAGCCCGCCTGCTGCAACAGAGCAGGCGCTTCGCTGAACAACTGCGCGGGGCTGAGCAAACCGGTTGCGGGACCCAGCCGCTGCGCCGCGGGTAATAAGACCCGGCGAAACTCAACCTGCTCGACACGGTCACCGTCCAGGCGTCGGTAGGTATGGCGCACCACTCCAGGCGCGAACAGGTCCACTGCCCACCATTCTGCCGTCGGAACTGCCGTCGGAACTGCCGTCGGAGCTGCCGTCGGAGCTGCCGTCGAAGCTAGTGTCGGCGCAGGCGCCGGAGCCGCGGATGCAGGGGCCACCTGATCGACCAGACAACACATCCAGCCTGCCCCGGCTGAGACATCGAGCTTGCTACCATCCAAAGCGAATTCTCCAGGGCTGATCTCCTGCACGATAGTGGGCTGAAGATCTGCACTCTGCACCCCCAGACACCATTCAGCTGAGTAGTCACGCATGTCAGCGAGCCAGCCCGCCACCAACCCTGCGCGCGTGTCAGAAACGGCGCTCGGTGCGGGTTCCATCAGGCTGAAGAGCAGCTGCGCTAACACCTCATGGGCAAAAGGCTGCGGCCCTGGCGCCCTGGCGCCGGCGCATGCACGGAACCATAGAAATTTACGGGTTGCCGACCAGCCGGTGCCGCCGTGAGCGCTTGGCCAGGTGGGCACAGACCAACCACGCTCTACCAGCGCTGCACGCCAATGGGCTATGCGAGCCGCGTCAGACCAATCAGCGTGAGCTGACCAATGCTGGTCAATGAAAGTGATGACTTCCTTAAGAAATTGTTGATCTGCGGGGCTTAACGCTGATTTCACGGGCTCGCTTGCCCCTATCATTGCAAGACAGTTCATCTTATCACGTAGAAAATTGAGGCTGAGGCAGGCAAGATATGCCGCCTTTCAACGTACAAGCACACCACCATGAGTTACAACACGATTATTTACGAGGTCGAAGACGGCATTCTGACCCTGACGCTGAACCGCCCGGAGGCCTTGAACGCATTTAATCGCGAGATGCTGGCAGAACTCCTGGATGCTTGCGACCGCGCTGATGCAGACGACAACATCAAAGCAATCATTGTCACCGGCGCCGGGCGGGCGTTTTGTGCCGGTGCGGATCTGGCCAGCGGCGGTGACACTTTTGATGCTGATGCTCGCGACGACCGCGAAAGTGGTCTGCAGCCGGATGGCGGCGGCTTACTGACGTTGCGCCTGCACAAACTGAACAAACCCATCATCGCCGCGATCAATGGCGCTGCCGTGGGGGTCGGCGTAACGATGACGCTGGCCATGGACATCCGGATCGCGGCAGATGTGGCCAAATTCGGCTTTGTTTTCGCCCGTCGCGGCATTGTCCCTGAGGCGTGTTCCAGCTATTTCCTGCCCAGGGTCGTCGGCATCAGCCAGGCGCTGGAATGGTGTTATTCAGGCAAAGTGTTTCCGGCAGAAGAAGCCCTGCGCGGCGGGCTTGTGCGTTCTCTGCATGACAAAGATGAGCTACTCAGCGTGGCCCGGGAGATTGCCGCGGAAATTCGCGACAACACAGCTCCGGTATCCGTTGCGCTGATCCGTCACATGATGTGGAAAATGCTTGATGCCGAACACCCCATGGAAGCGCACAAGATTGACTCGCGAGGCATTTACCACCGCGGGCGTTCTCCCGACGCTAAAGAGGGCGTGAACTCGTTCCTGGAAAAACGTCCGGCCGAATTCAGCCAGCAGGTATCAGGCGATATGCCAGAATATTTCCCGTGGTGGGAAGAGCCTGATTTTTCTTAAGTTTTGCCGCACAATGCTACTCAGGAAAGCAGCCTGAGCACCGTAGTTGAGGAGTTAAGATGAGCGAATCTGAGCCCGTTATCGCACAAAAAACACCCTACCCTGTAGAAGTGGAAGAAGGCAAAAAGTACTTCTGGTGCGCCTGTGGGAAAAGCGCCCGGCAACCGTTTTGCGACGGTTCCCACGAGGGTACGGATTTCACCCCGATGTCTTACGCCGCTCCCGCCAGCAAAACGCTGTACTTCTGCGGCTGCAAACAGACAGCCGGCGCGCCGCTGTGCGATGGCGCACACAACGCGCTGGAATAACCGGCCCCAGTTGAACCCGATCAGGTAGATAGATGTTCAGTCGATGGTTGCGAAGAGGTAATCGGCTAAAACACGCAGACGCCAGCATACGTCTGCAGGCGCTGCAAAGCCTCTCCATTGAAGAGGCAAAGCAGGCACAGGAACAGCTCCTGGCGCTGGCCATGCAAGACGATTCTATTGAGGTCCGCAAAGCGGCCGTGCAGCAGGTGCAACAACCCACGGCGCTGGCTCCGCTTTTGCAGGAAGCTGACCTTAACCGAGTGGTCGCCCACCGCATCGCCACACTATTGGACAGTGGCTTCGATGCGGGCGCAAGCTGTGCGCAACACAAAGACGTTGTCAGCGCGCGTATCGCGCAGGCAGATACCGCAGCCATCCCAGGTCTTATCGAGACTGTACAGGCACCGGAGCAACTGGCCGAATTGGCGGTGAAGTTGCGTGATCAGGCCCGCGAGCATGTGCTGGCGCATCCTGTTCTCCAACAGGAAGCTGGTCTCCACCAATTGGAGCGGACGGCCCGCGGGCGAGACAAGTTCTGCAACCGCTACGCCCGCGAACGTCTGGAGCAGATCAAGCAGATTCGCGCTGCCTGCAGCCAACACCTGGAACGCGTGGCTGAGCTCGACCAGGCCTTACACAAAGCCTTGAAACAGCAACCACAAGGCGCTGAAGAACTGATTGCGCACCGCTTGAAGCTGACGAAGCTCGGTGACATGCGCGCAGCGGAAGCTGCAGCACTCAACGCCACCACAGCGGAACTGGCAGACCGGGGTGGGCGGATAGATGACTATGCCATTGCGGAGGATCCGCTGGTCGGTGTTGATCTGTTTATTCCGGATCCTGACAACGACCCGTTTGGCCCATTGACGGATGCCATGCAAAACCTTAGTGCAGCTATGCAACGGGGTGAAGACCTCAGCAATATCAGTGCACAACGCGACACCCTCGCGAACAATTGGCTAGCCAGCGCGGATAAATTTCCGCCGAGTAAAGCGCAACACCAGGTATTTGAAGCGGTCTCTCGCCAATTTCATCAGTATCAACAGGCATGGCACCGCTATCAGGAGATCAATTGGGCAGATTGGCTGCCGCCCCCTCCCGCAGATGGTGGGCACCACCACTCATCACAAACGTGGCACGCACAAGCCCAGCAGCTGCTGAATAAACTGCAATGGCCTCAGGCGCACCAGTTACCACCCAGGGTCGCGGAACTGCAACAGGCGTTGCAGACTGTTGACGCCCAGCTCAAAGCAGACAAGCAGGCCTCGAATGCTGCCCTGCAAGCTTTTGAGAAGGATTTGGCCGGAGCTCAACAGGCTTTGGCCGATGGGCAACTGCAAAAGGCGACCGGACATCTGAAAAGCGCCCGCCAACACTACAAGCAGATACCGGCGAGCAAACAGGCAGAACAGACCCTCAGTCAGCTGAGTACGCAATTAGGCGAGCTGCGCGACTGGCAGAAGTTCGCCACGACCCCCAAACGTCAGGAACTGCTGACCGCACTGGAAGAAATGTGCAGCAACCCCGCTGAGCCGCAGCAGCAGGCCGCCCGGTTGAAAGCCTTGCGTCAACAATGGCAACAACTGGGACGCCCTAACAACGCAGAAGACGCTCAATTGCAGACCCGCTTTGACGAACTTGCTGAGCAGGCTTACGAACCGTGTCGGGATTACTACGCGCAACGAGACGAGGCACGCAAAGCCAATCTGCAGCAGCGGCAGGCTATCTGTGCGCAACTGGAAGAATACCTGGACAACACCGACTGGGCCGGCGCCGACATCAAGTCCGCTGAATCCATCTTAAAAACTGCGCGATCGACCTGGCGCCAATATCATCCTTGTGATCGGCAGGCGCTGAAGCCGGTAGAACAGCAATTTGAAGCACTGCAGGAGCGTCTGCACGGGCATATAAAGGCTGCGTGGGAACAGAACGTCAGCATCAAAAAGGCGCTGTGTGAGGAGGCCAAAGCGCTGCTCGATAAACCCCTCAGCGAGCAGATTAACGGCGCCAAACAGTTGCAGCAGCAATGGCGCAATATAGGACCCACCCCACATGGCGTCGATCAACGCTTATGGCGGGAATTCCGCACCACCTGCGATGCCATATTTGCCCGGCGTCAGGCAGATCACGAGGCCTCAGTAGCGCAGGACAATCAGGCCCGCGAACAATTGCAGACAGCCATAGATCAGCTGACCGATATCACTCGGCAGCGGAATCCTGCAGACGCCAGCAGGCGCGAGCTGGATGAACTGAATAACACCATCGACACCGCGTCAGCGGCAGTGAAAATGAACCCGGCCCAGAAGCAGCAGGTCAAAACCGCCGTACTTGACTACACCGCCAAGCTGGAGGCTGCCAAACGCGAACAAGCGCGCGCCCAGCTCAGCCAGTGGCAAACCTGGGACGCTGAAATCAGCCGCGCTGAGCAACAGGGCAATCTTGCCGAGCTGGTCAAACCCGATCCGATTTTTGCCGCCCGCCTCAGCGGCAATGCGGCCAGCGAAGACTGGCTGACGCTGACGCTGACCGCCGAGATTGCGGCGGGTACCAGCAGTCCAGTGGCAGAGCAGACTCAGCGCATGGCCGTGCAGGTTGATCTGATGAACAACGGGGTGCGCCAGTTTTCCGCACAAGACTGCGAGGCATTGTTGCAGCGCTGGTGTGCAGCCGGTCCCAAGGATGCCGTCGCAGATGCTTTGCGCGAACGGTTTTTTGCCGCGCTTGCTGCCGCTCAGGACAGCCAATCGCGCGATCTCTAAAGAAACCTTTGCAGAAACCTCGAAAGAAACCCGACTAAACCGGCAGGTTAACCACCACCGCTGCGCCACCGTGCGCACTTTCCGTAATGTCCAGCTGACCCTGATAGAGACCCACCAGCTCTGCAACGACCGCCAGACCAATGCCCTGACCAGATTGGATTTCATCCAGCCGGTGGCCGCGGTTCAGTACTTCAGCGCGTAGTGCAGCGGGAATACCCGGGCCGTCATCGGCCACACAAATCTGGGCCAGCTGGGTCTCGCCCTGTTGCACGAGACGGCTGGTGACGTGCACCTTCGAAACACCATACTTGAAGGCATTTTCTAACAGATTGCCTAACATTTCCAGAAAGTCGCGCTCATCCCCACGTGCTGCAAGACCATTCTGCAATTGTGTGCTGACCTGCACCTGTTTGTCTGCATACGCCGTCTGCAGCGCCCGTACCAGCCGCTGCACCAATTCATCGATGATGACTGCCTTGCCGACCACAACCGGGCCGGTGGCGGATGCTTTGGACAACTGATGCGTCACCGTGGTTTCCATCCGCTGCAATTGTTCCTGCAACAGTGGCTTGTCCGGCACATCACCCAGCAGGCTGTTGCGCACCACCGCCAGAGGCGTTTTCAAACTGTGCGCCAGATCTTCGAGCGCGTGACGGTAGCGGCTGCGACGGTCTTTTTCGTGGGCCACAAAACGATCCAGATTCGCCGCGAGACCGGTCAGTTCACGTGGATACGCATCGCTTAATTGCTCACGCTCGCCGGCTTCCAGTTCCCGCACCTCTCCAGCCATCTTGCGCAACGGCAGCAGTCCCCAACGCAAGGCGGCTAATTGAGCAATGATAAAGAACAAAGTCGCCGCGCCCAGACCCAGGCTCAAACTACGCCGGAACTCGGCAATGGCTGCGCGGTACGGGGCTTGATCCGTGGCGGTACTGAATACCACCATGTCTGTATCTACCCCTTCCCAGATCACTGTATAACTCAAGTGAAACCGAGGTATGGGCGCTGCGGTTTCCACAAACACGAAAGCGCCGGGCTGATTTTCGATGTCCGGAAATTCCACCGCGGTGGTGACCGCCGATGCTGACAGCCACAGCTCTTCACCCAGATCTCCAGTTACCCGCGCGTATAGTCCCGAGTCTGGTTGGCTCAGCCGCGGTTCAAACAGGATCGCGTTGAACGTCAGCTTGTCGTCCTGTTCACCCACCGTACCCATCAGTGAATAGATCACCAGTCGCAACTGTTCCTGGGCACCCGTCACCACACTGGCGCTAAACGCACGAT
>JBCCUW010000238.1:0-6762 GCA_039196385.1 Pseudomonadota bacterium | reverse complement strand
CAGTAGCAACCCTGCCGAACGTGTCAATGCACCGTGACCTTGGACAAGGCCCACAAACCCAGCGCACCGAGGGCCCAGAACAACACTACCCAGAACAACAGTGCCGGTTCCGCAAGCTGCGCCTGATAGGTTTGCGGCGACAACAGTGCCTGCCACCCGGTACCGGCGTCAGCATTCTGCCAGGGCCACAGCTTGCCCAGGGAGCCAAGCATAAACCCGCACAACAAACTTAACAGCACATCTCCATGCGTCTGCAGAAGCCAGGCCAACAGGCGGCTGAACAGGAGTAAACCGGCGGTGCACCCGGCAGCCAGAACCACCAGCACAGGGATATCAAAGTCAGCCAAGGCATTGATCACCGGCGCATACAAACCCAGAGCGAGCAGCACAAATGATCCGGAAACTGCGGGCAGCAGCCAGGCGCAGACAGCCAACGCGCCGCCAAAGAAAATCAGCCACAGGCTGGGCTGAATACTCAGTTGCGGCATCCACAACAGGCCCAGGCCACCCAGCACCCCAATAGGCAACCAGAGCAGCAGATTCGACCGGGCACGCGCCCGACCAATGATCAGCACGGACATACTGATAACACCGCTGAAAAAGCCCCAGATTACCGGCTGATAGTGCAGCAGCAGATATTGCATCAATTGGGCAAAAACCAGCACGCCCAGGCCCATCCCCAGGGCAAGCCACAGCAGAAAGTTAAGCTGATGGTGAGCCACAAAACGCGGCCAGTCGCGCAGCATCAACAACGATTGTGGTCCGAAGCTGGCAATACTCGAAATCAGTGTCTGGTAGATACCGGTGACAAAGGCAATAGTTCCCCCGGATACACCCGGGACCACCTCTGCGATACCCATGCAGAAACCCCGACCAACAATTCCCAGGGGTTTGGGTGGCGCAGCGGCAGCGGATAGGTCAGGTTCAGCCGCCACAGCTCAGGCTAGTCCCTTTTTCAGCGGCACAAAACGCACGTAGTCATGCACAGACTCTTCAAAACCTTCCGATGTATGGTCAATCACCCGTAACTCCTGCACGTGGTCTCCCCCGACTGGTAAGACCAGACGCCCTTCCGGCGCCAGTTGCGCCAGCCGCGCCTCGGTTACTTGGGGTGGCGCTCCAGCGACCAGTATAGCGTCGAAAGGGGCAAAGCGAGGCCAGCCTTCATAACCATCCCCCAGCCTGATTTGAACATTGCGTAACTGTAGAGCAGCAAAACGTTCTCTCGTTTTCGGCAGCAACGCTTCAATCCGTTCTACGCTATAAACCTGACTGACCAAACCGGCAAGTACAGCCGTTTGATATCCACAACCGGTGCCGACTTCCAGAACTCTGGCACGCGGTTTGTTGAGCAATAATTGAGTCATCAGCGCAACCACAAACGGCTGGGATATGGTCTGACCGTGGCCGATGGGTAAAGCTGTATCTTCATAAGCCCTGTGCGCCAGCGCTTCTTCAATAAAAATGTGTCTGGGTACCGCACCTATCTGACCCAGCACGGCTTCGTTGTTTATGCCCTGGTCCCGCAAGCGCTCAACTAACCGGTCTCGGGTTCGCTGGGAGGTCATTCCTATTCCGCTCAGGTCAAAATCGCTCACTGCTCCTCCAAATGCACAAGGGCGGCTAACATGGTGGTAGCGTAAGCTCCAGGCGGCAGGGTAAAACACAGCAACAGCTGATCCCTGGCAGGTGATGTCACCTCCAAAGCGCCGGGTATCTCATACAATTTACGTCGCGCCTGATCCAGGCCGCTGTGCTCCAGGGCTTCGCACAACCCGGCTTCTTCCGCCAGCGCTGCTTGTTCAACCGTTAACGCCGCCGCTTGGGTGGCAGACCGGCCGCGACCCCATAGCGGGCCTGTGGGCTGCCCGTCTACCGCGACATCACCCTCAATCAGCCACCCAGGTCCGGCTTGACCATGTGCCGCTGCATGCTCGCAACGTGCTGCCAGGACTTTGTTAAACAGCACACTGCGCAACACGCTCAAATGCCAACCTTCGCGCTGACTGCGCCGCTGTCTTTTGTTTTTGCGGTGGGGTCGTTGCTGTATCCAGGCACGGGCCTGCGCTTCATTGTCTGTCGATAGACGCTGGCTGCCAAACGCATTGGGAAAGCCATCGGCCAGAGCACGAAATGCAGCAGCATCAGCTCCACATACGTTGCGCAATACCAGCTCAAAGCGATTGCCCTGGTGTTGTCCGCGACGGAGCTTGCGCGTATGGCGCGCGTGTTCGAGGCACCTGATTCCAGGGAGATCAGGCAACCAGCGATCAGCTGGAGTCACCACGCTGAACCACTGTTGAGTGACCGCCTGCTTGTCTTTCATGCCCGCGTAACCCACGTCCATTTCCCTGACAGCGTAAGCCTCGGCAATGGCGCGGGCCACATCACGGGTATTCCAGCCGGTCTTTTCTACCAGGAAATAGGCATGTTCCCCAACACCACTGAACTCAAGGTCCAATTGTTCAAAGACACGGAAGTCTTCAGGCACAGACTTAATCGTCGCGGTAGCCACGCTCGTCTAGTCGTTGGGGATCAGATAAAAAATCTCACCGGACTTCACCAGACCCAGATCACGGCGGGCACGGGCTTCCAGAACACTATTGTCCTGTTTCAGCGCCATCACCTCTGCGGTAAGAATTTTGTTACGTTGGCTAAGCACCACGGTTTTGCTGAGCTGCTGATCTAACTGCTGCTGCAAACGCTGTTGTGCAAAGTGTCCGGAAGATCCCAGCCACAACGTATACTGCAGCCAAACCAGCAGGACAACACAAACAATAACAAGAGCTTTCACGGTGGATCGTTACTGCGCTTTGATCGCGCCAAGACCCGGATATTGAGCCGCGGCCCCCAGCTGTTCCTCAATGCGCAACAGCTGATTGTATTTGGCTACCCGGTCGCTGCGGCACAGCGATCCGGTCTTAATTTGTCCCGCACCCGTGGCCACCGCAAGATCAGCAATGGTAGTGTCCTCCGTTTCTCCAGAACGATGAGATATCACGCTGGTATAGCCAGCCGCGGTGGCCATATTGATGGCGTCCAAGGTTTCACTCAGCGTACCGATCTGATTGAATTTGATGAGAATAGAGTTAGCCACCTGCTCTTCAATGCCACGGGCAAGGATACGGGTATTGGTGACAAACAGATCGTCACCGACGAGTTGGACACGAGCGCCGAGTTTTTCCGTCAGCGCTTTCCAGCCCTCCCAATCCGACTCGTCCATGCCATCCTCGATAGAGACAATCGGGTGCAGATCAGTCAACTCCGCCAGGTAATCTACAAATCCCGCAGCGTCGTAGCTGCGCCCTTCACCACTCAATTGATATTGGCCATCGCGATAAAACTCGGATGAGGCACAATCCAACGCCAGCGTCACTTCGGTACCCAAGCTGTACCCAGCGTTGGCTACTGCCTCGGCAATCACCTCCAGAGCCTGCGCATTGGATTCCAGATTAGGCGCAAAACCACCTTCGTCACCAACCGCCGTGGCCAGGCCACGGCCACTCAGAACCGCTTTAAGGTGATGAAAAATTTCCGCACCAACGCGCAACGCCTCATGGAAGGAAACTGCGCCTACCGGCTGCACCATGAACTCCTGAATGTCGACATTGTTGTCTGCATGCTCACCGCCATTCAGGATATTCATCATGGGCACCGGCATACGCATTTCCGGTTGGCCGGCCAACGCGTTGATGTGCGCATAAAGTGGTTTGCCCTGCCCTGCAGCTGCCGCTTTAGCCGCCGCAAGCGACACTGCCAGTGTTGCATTAGCGCCCAGCTTAGATTTGTTGTCAGTGCCGTCCAGCGCCAGCATGGCGTTGTCCAATGCCTTCTGATCTGTCGCATCCATACCGCTAAGGGCATCTGCAATACTGCCATTAACATGGCCCACCGCCTGCTGAACACCCTTACCCAGATAGCGCGACTTATCACCGTCACGCAGTTCCAAAGCCTCGCGCGTTCCGGTAGATGCGCCACTCGGCGCCACCGCTCGTCCACTATGGCCGCTATCGATGGTCACATCAGCCTCGACGGTAGGATTGCCGCGACTATCGAGAATTTCCCGCGCGACGATGGAGGTGATTTTTGCCATGTCAGTGATTCCTAAAACGAGTTATTGAGCGGCCCGCTGTCAGTAGCGTCTGCCAGCTATTTGGCCGCAATTTTTTTGCTGGAGCTTTTCTCTGCCTGGTCTTGTTCGACTTGACTGGCGCGGGCTGCCTCTGCAGCGTCCAGACCGGCACGGACAAATCCGGTAAATAGCGGATGGCCCTTGCGCGGTGATGAAGTAAATTCCGGATGAAACTGACAAGCCAGAAACCAGGGATGATCCGCTAATTCTATCATTTCAACCAGTTCACCGTCTTCGGAGCGCCCAGCCACCACCATGCCTTGATCCTCAAGCTGTGCAACGTAGTGATTGTTCACCTCGTAGCGGTGTCGATGGCGTTCGTGCACAACCGGCTGCTGGTACATCCGCTCCGCCAGCGTGCCCTGGTTCAACACACAAGTCTGCTCACCCAGCCGCATGGTGCCGCCAAGGTCAGTGTCTTCGTCGCGTTGTTCGACGTGCCCATCAACTTCGGTCCACTCAGTAATCAGTCCAACCACCGGGTGCTGGGTGGTCGCATCCACTTCAGTGGTGTGCGCATCCGCCAGACCTGCACAATGACGCGCCACATCAATAATGGCAGCATGCAGGCCGTAACAAATACCGAGATAAGGCACGGCATGTTCCCGCGCGTACTGCGCCGCGAGGATTTTGCCTTCGAAGCCACGGCCGCCAAAACCGCCAGGAACCAGAATCGCATTGGCGTCTGCCAGCTTGGCCACCCCTTCACGCTCCAGTTCCTCAGCATCGATATACTGCACATGGATCTGCGTGCGGGTTTGAATACCCGCGTGCTTGATGGCCTCAATCAGCGATTTGTATGCATCCAACAGATCCAGGTATTTACCCACAAAGGCGAGCTTCAAGGACTGTTGCGGATGCCTTTCCGCCTCAATGACGGCGCGCCACTCAGACAGATCCACCGGATCACCATCCAGACTGAGCAAATCCACGACAATGTCGTCGAGCCCTTCGTCATGCAGTATCAGCGGCGCTGCGTATATTGAGTCGAAATCCCAACTGGAGATGACCGCTCGTTCTTCAACGTTTGTAAACAGCGCTATTTTGTTTCGCGCTGATCGCGGTAAAGGTGCTTCTGAGCGACAGATCAATATGTCTGGCTGTAAGCCGACTGAGCGAAATTCCTTCACTGAATGTTGTGTGGGTTTGGTTTTTATCTCACCCGCCTTGCTCAGGAACGGCACATAGGTCAGATGCACAAACAGCGTATGGGGCCGGCCGACTTCCAACCGCAACTGACGGATAGCTTCAAGAAAAGGTTGCGATTCAATGTCACCGACGGTTCCGCCAATCTCTACAATCAGCACATCGAAGGCATCCGAGACCAGGCGTATGCGACGCTTGATCTCGTCGGTGACATGTGGAATTACCTGCACAGTACCACCAAGATAATCGCCCCGGCGTTCCCGGCGTATCACTTCGGCATACACCGAACCTGTGGTGAAGTTATTACTCTTGGTCATGCTGACGTTGGAAAAACGTTCGTAGTTACCCAGATCCAGGTCAGTTTCTGCCCCATCTTTAGTAACAAATACCTCACCATGCTGGATTGGGCTCATGGTGCCTGGATCCACGTTGATGTAGGGATCCATCTTGAGAACGTTGACACGCAGGTTGCGTGCTTCGAGTTGCGCGGCCAGGGAAGAAGTGATGATACCTTTGCCCAAAGAGGACACCACACCACCACTAACAAAGATATATTTAGTCATGCATACCCATCATCGATACCCGTTACTGCCTGCATACTGAGGGCTGGAGGACTAGCCATACGGATATGGTTAAGAACCGCCGGCACGGCTGGTTCAAGATGGGATTGCACAATAGCAAAAGCCCCGCAGAAGCTCAATTTTAAGTTAGCCAAAAAGATCGACACCCGCTTAACTGTTGGCGCGCCACACCGCACGGCAATAGCGGTCGCCCGGCACCGCGCCGTCGACTTTCGCCACCGCCAGACCCGGCACACACACGAGCACATCATTCACATAGAGCAGGGGCAAGTACGCCCGTTGCCATGGCGGCATACAGGCCTGTTGCATGAGTTGTTTAACGCTGACGGTGCCTGCTGTTGGGGAGGTTAAGCGCTCACCACCCGCCCGCGCTCGTACCTGTACCGGTCCGCGATAGGGCATGGCCATTGGCGCTTCAGGATCAGCTTCAACCAGTTGCAGAACGCCATAAGCACACTGCAAGTGCTCACCCAAATCAAGCTTTCCGGGAAGCAGGGGGACCGGTGCCTCAGGTTCGTAGTACAAAACCCGTTGGTAACAGTGCAATACCGCATCGTGCGGCAGCGCCAAAGACCTGCGTAACGCTCCGACTCGCTCGTTCTTCGCCATTCCGGCGCTTCGTCATTGCCCCTCGCGCCCGCCCCTGCTAGCCGCCCGGCGTCTTAAAAAAGGTTTGCTGAAATGTCCGACATCAAGCGTGTGGTCCTCGCCTATTCCGGCGGTCTCGACACCTCCGTTATCGCCAAATGGCTGAGCGTCGAACGCGGATTGGAAGTCGTGACCTTCACGGCCGATTTGGGGCAAGGCGAAGAGATCGAACCCGCGCGCGAAAAGGCCCGTGCGATGGGTATTCCAGACAAACACATCTTCATCGAAGACCTTCGCGAAGAGTTCATACGCGAT
>JBCCUW010000237.1:0-6773 GCA_039196385.1 Pseudomonadota bacterium | reverse complement strand
TAGATCAACCCGTCCATCCGCCCCTGAATCCGCCGAGCATGATCCGCCGCGTACTCGATGCACAACGCCTGCGTCAGTTGCGTCAGCCAAAGCGACGTTTCCAGGTCGCGCGGCGGCTTGAACCAATCCAGCAGATACCGATAGATCTTCTCGTTCCCCGATGGGCTGCGCTGGTGGTAATCCATGATCCACCCCGTCAAACTCCGATCCTCGGGCTCGGTAAACGACTCGATCGTCCGCAGCTCCGGAAAGCTCTGGAATCCGAACTCGCTCATGAACCGATACGTCCAATTCCGCTGCGCCTCGAACGGCTTCCCGCCGAACCACACCGACCACGCGTGCGCATCGCCCGCGCTGTTGTCGTTGTAATCAAACCGGTCCCGTCCCTCCCCTTCCGGAGTGTGCGGGCTGCTCGGCCAATACGGCGTCACACCGTCCTCCGCAAAAACCGTTGCCGGTAATCCTGACGGGCTCTCCAGCAGTGTCAGTTGCACACCGCTGAGCAGTTGGCCTGTAGAACTCTCGAACACCCGGCTGATAGGATCAACGCGTATTTGCACCACCGCCTGATCCGCCGGATTATCAGCGTCAATGTAGGTCATTGTGATCGTGTCATCCAACGCAACACCAAGCACACAATCAGCACTCGCCGGACTGCTGCGTCGAACCGGAAAATGGCCGGCAAATACGCCAGTATTGGCGCCGGTTTCGGCAAGTTCCACGGACTCCTGATCACCCCCCGCATTTTGCAACTGGACACGCAAACGATCCGTTATCGTGGCATCAAGATCAGCACTGGCGTCGATCACCTGTATAAAAACCGCAGCGCCCGCCGTGGTGATCGCACTGGGTAACAGAGGCAGAGGTGCACTCAGCCCCAGAACAGAGCCATCCGCCGCAACAGGCGGCGGCAGGTCCTGCAGACCACTGCCCGCGTCGCAGCGGCTCGCCTGTACGGCTATTGTTTGCGCCCCCGCGGCGCCTGGCGCGTGAACCAGGGCGCTGATACTTGCCGCATCGCCACTACCACCCCCCGGCGGTACAACATCGATAACAAAGACATCGCTGACGGAAAGTCCACCACTATCCGTCGCCTCTAACTGCAGGTTGACAGTTTCTCCCAGAGGCAACGTAACCCCGTCCGCCAAACGCAAGACGGAGTCGACAACTACAAACCGCGGATCGTCTGGCACCCAAGTGTGCACATCGCCAAGATCCGGATCCAGAACCCCCAGGTTGCCCACGACAGCACCAGGCGTTGCCGCACTCACAGTGGCGGCATCCAGCATGATACTTAACGGCGCTTCATTCACATCCTCCACGGTGATGCTGACTGTTGTGTTCAACACACCACCCTGGCTGTCTATGACCGTTACGTTCAAGTCAATGCTGTTTCCGGTTTCGAAATCCAGGGCCACGCCAGGCGCCAGGCTCAAACTACTGCCGGTGATGACAAAGCGCGGGTCACTGAGTGTAAAAGTGTGCGTGTCCGCAGGGTCCAGATCCTGGACCACCAGCACCCCGATCAGACCGCCGGGTAGATTTTCTAGAATCAGACCAGAGCTGAGGCTGGCCGATAGCGGCACGCTGTTCCCTGCAGAGGCATCGGTACGCAGCGTGGCGGAGTCGCTGATCTGAAAATTATGACCGGCAACGGCATAAGTCACCTGGGCTGTATTCACGATCGGGGTATCCGGCGGAATCGCCCAACCCGGCAGCACCCATAAGAGTCCACTGACCAGCAAAACGAGCCGCCATATAAACGCAGAAAGCAGGACTCCTTGATGGGAGCCCTGCTTAAAATACGGGCACAAATATGCCATCCCTGGCATCACTACAATACGGCTTTCGTCAAAACTACGGGCTATCGTCCACCGTCACGACATAGGCAACGTAGCCGGTGTCACCGTCGTTACAGGGACCCAGGTTGGCATCATCCACCTCGGGGCTGGCGGCAAACGCCGTAGACACAATGGCGCCTCCGGCACAATTCTGGACGTGATATTCCGTGTTCGCCGTTACCCCACCCGCCAGGGCAAAGTTCACTGTCGCGCCGTTAATATCTATGCCAACTGTTGCGGGCATATTCACCGCGGCAGGCGCCTGAGCTGTGGTATTACCGGGATCGACCAGTGTTTCGGGTATGTCATCGTCAATCGTCACAGCCGTAGCATTCAGTCCGGAATTGGCGTTGACACCGATGATATAGAGCAACAAAGCGCCCGGAATTGCCTTGGGGTTCACCGCTGTTGGCGCACCCGCCGCGTCATACCGATTGCCGGAGATAGGGTCCCAGATAACCTCCACATGTTTGGCAATGCCCAGCGCAATCCGTGTGCGGAAGCCTGAGGCGTTCACCGCTTGACCATCAAAGTCGGCGTCATCCGCGTTAGTCACAGCGTCAGTGATAAAGTTATAGCCTTCATCATCACCCAGCAGGCTGCCGGTGAACTGATCCGCAAAGACAATCTCGACGCTGTCTTTCAGATTCGGGTTATTCGCCGCGGTACCACCGGGGCTGACATTGCCACTGTCATCGTTACCCAGCGCAACGCCGGCGTTGGCCACGGCAGCCACCAGTGTGTACGCCTGATACTGATCAGCACCGGCAGCGCCAGGTACCTCCATGGAGATCGAAATGGTGCGCTGCTCATCTTCCGCCAGCGTGCCGGTCAGGGCATAACTGCCAGGCGTGTTGCCGAGACTGTTCTCCCCTCCATCAAACACCCCATCACCGTTGGTATCTTCCCAGATATTCAACACTGTGGGCGTGATCGCCGTGCTGCCTACCGCACTGAATCCATCAACCTGCTGCAGCAGCTGATCGAGCACAGCCACCACCACATCGGTCGAACTGTTTGAGTTGTTGGTCACAACAAACTGGATGGCGCTGCCCGTCGTGGCCAGCTGACCGGGGACGGCGGTCACCCATTCGGTCTGCGGTGTGGTTACATCCAGACGCAACTTACGGTCGACTGTAAAGTCCACGTTAGTCGTGGCGGTTTGCGCCACGGAGTTAACCGTAAAACTCATCGTCACCGAATTGGTGACAACCGTACCGGAGTCTGTACCTTCTGCCCAGGCACCCTGCCCAATGAAAAGTACACTGAACAGCAAAGCGAACTGCGCGCAAAAACGTCGTATAGATTTAAAATACTGCATGGTTTATTGCTGTTTCTACGTGAGGCGCACGTTAAAAGACACGCGACCGGTTTCGCCGGGGTGGAGAGCGGGACCAAACGCCCATTGAATAGCCTGATATTCACCGGCCTGAGCAATCCCATTAACCTCTGGCCGGTCAGACTTGAGCTCTGCCGGGCTCGCAAAGTTTTTCCCATCCACGGAAAATGTAATCTCCGTTCCAGCACCGTAAGCCGTACCGTCTACATAGAAGGTGTGCGCAGGAATGACATCGGTGATCACGATGGTGCCGGCATCCACAGCCGCATCACCTGCGTTGGTAAACGCCACCGTGTACTGCAGCTCATCACCGGGAACAACCTTGTCAGCAGGTACCAGTCGCCGCTCAACGTTACCGTTATCATCAACAAAGGATTCGACCTTCTTGATTGAGTTATCCAGGCGCACCTCTGCCTGCGCACCCATGGCGGGGAGTACACACAGCATGAGCAGCAGCATCGTGTTCCACCAGGGCCGGCCGGCTGGCTGGGTTGTCGTTTTCATGTTCATCTCCTTGCGCTTGTCTTCGCTACCATTCAATTTTCTTAACCTGTCACCATCGTTTGCCTCAGAGCCACTTGTCTCCTTACTGGACTGTCTCCTTACTGGACTGTCTCCTTACTGGACAGTGGCGTCGAATCTGACCACCAGTGGTGGGCCGCCACCGACGACTGCGGCGCGCGTGATCCTCACCGTGCTCGCGCCAGTGTCAAAGCCGCTGTTATCCGTGCCTGCTGGTGCAAAATCATCATCCTCAGCAATCCCATCCACAGTCAGCGTGTTGACCAGATAACTGAGCTCCACCGGTATCACGTCTGTTAAAACCACGTCGTCCGCAGTGCCTGTGCCCACCACATTGAGCTCCAGTTGATAGGTAATGACTGAGCCAGGTACAACGGTGCTGCCACCGAAGGGGTCCACAACCTGCACGGCTGTCTTGCTGACGGACAGCACGGCTGCTGACACCTGAAACTGGCCACCGTCGCGCACCAGCAGATTGGTGATGTCATGAGAAGCACCGATAACTGCATCGCTGCTACCGGTGCCAAGATTGGCGTAACTTGTCCCAGGCGTCGGCCAGGCGGCGTTTGTCGGATCATCGGTCCCGGACTGATTGATGAGTGTTTCAGACACAGCCCGCAATTGGATCTCACCAAGGCTGTTCTGCGCCAAAGCACCTGGAATGTCCGCCTGGACGTAAACAATCAGGCTCTCGTCTTCAACCAGCAGCGGATCGCCGGCCCCGCTGACATATGCAGTGTCGCTGCCAATCTGCAAGCCCGGAACCCCATTGGTTTCGAGATAGATCTGATTCAGCACCGGATTGAAACCCCCTTCCGCCACATCCGGATCTGCGAGCAGCCGATAGGTTTCTTCACCGTTGCCGGTATTGGTAATCGTGAACTGCAATATGGCGCCTGTCGCAGGGGTTGCCACTGCCACCGCGCCACCGTTGTTACTGACTACTACCGCATCGAGCAGTTCGTCAACGAGCGTCTGTGTGGTGTTACTGGATACGGGCGTCTGCGCGGCTCCGGCAATCGCAAAACTGACGGTTGCCGTATTTTCGATATTGGTGCCCGCGTCTGTCCCAATTGCCCAGGCTTGAGAACCACTGAACAGCCATAACACAGCACAAGAAAGACACAGCAACAGGCGGACCCGGGAACAGCCGCGCGACGCACGCGCCGGCCCTCGCCCTGTCTGTATGTCTTGCGGCATCAGGCCCGCAGTTCTGCTGAGTCTCGTACGCTCCACCAACTGATTCCTGCCTGTCCTTGTCGTCATCAGCGTATGTCAGGTACCGGCCCGTACGGGTCGTACCTGTGTCAATAAATCGACACTGACCGTGTCAACGGGTATTACAGACAACCTGCTGCTGACAAACTGCTGACTGAGTCACATTTCCAGAGCAAACTGGCATCCTGATGGCGTTTGTAGGCGCGGCGGCGTCAAAAAAATGCCTGACTGTGATGGTTTATGTGGCGCAGCTTGCGCCTGCAGCCTCTTTGGGCTGTTAATACGCAAGTCAGTTTGTTGACGGCATACCAATACCCTCGCTAGAGTGCTTGTATGGCATTAGAGATCCCCTACACTGAACTGTCAGAGCAGGCGTTAACCGGGGTCATTGACAATTTTGTACTCCGCGAAGGCACCGATTACGGCCCGCGCGAATACACCCTGGAAGAGAAACGAGCCCACGTGTTGGACCTACTCCAAAAGGGCTTTGCGCAAATCCGTTACGATGTTGATCAGGACCACATCGACATTATTCTGAGCGAAAATTGATGCAAGCCGCGAAGCGGGCCAGGAACATGTGAACAACTGCTCAAACCCGACAGCCTACCCCCCTGCTGCCTTGAGTTTTCGCTGATGACATGCGTTACTACACGCTGGACAAGAGGATGTTCCAATAGGACTGGGAACTATGAGCGAAACCGACCACATACTCGTTGTTGAAGACGAACCGATTACCCGCGAACAGTTAGTCGCGTACTTCGAAGACGAGGGTTTTCGAGTATCTTCAACGGGTTCAGGCGACGAGGTGCAGAAGATTGTCAGCGAAACTGACGTCATACTGGTCCTGCTTGATATCAAGCTACCTGGCAAAGACGGCCTTACGCTAACCCGGGAAATTCGCACCAACAGTGATATCGGCATTATCCTCGTCACCAGCAAACAGGAACAGATTGACCGCATTCTGGGCCTGGAAAGCGGTGCTGATGATTACGTCACCAAACCATTTGATCCTCGCGAGTTGTTAAGCCGTGCACGCAATCTTATTCGACGCGTGGAGATGCAACAGAACCAGCGGCGACGCAATCACTTGCGCACGTTTGACGGTTGGTCGCTTGATCTGAACAAGCGCGAATTGACCTCTCCGGACAATTGCCCTGTACAGCTGTCTGCGGGCGAATACCAGCTGCTGCTGGCATTCATGGAACAGGCGGGAGAAGTGATGAACCGCGACCAACTGATGAACCGGATCCGTAATCGTGAGTGGTTCCCGGATGATCGCTATATCGATGTGCTGGTTGGTCAGCTGCGGAAAAAACTTGGCGAACGCGCATCAAATGCAAAAATCATTGCCACCATACACGGCACAGGCTATCTGTTTACCCCGGAAGTGGTCTGACACCACCAAGCCACTTCCATTTTCTCTCCTTCGAAACTTCACTGCTGACTCCGCAGCGACTAACCGTACGCCGGTTGCAGCGGATATTTTCGCAAAGAACATGGGATTAAAAAGGGGCATCCTCCGCACGGCCATGATACAAACAACATCATGAAAACCATCTACGAAAGCGCCAGTACCCTGGTGGTGCGTGATGAATGGCAGGGACGTGCGGTGGTCAAAAAGTCCCTGAAACCACAAGCACTGACCCCGAGCGCAATCGCCAGGTATCAGCGCGAGTTTGACCTCAACCAGTCACTGACAAGCCCGTACGTCTGTCAGGCTGTCGGTTACGATGACCAGCAGCACTGCATCATCTTTGAAGACGACAATGGCATTTCATTGCGCGAATATCTGGTCAGGGAACATGTTCCTTTCGACCAGCGCATGGTGATTGCGCGACAAATTGCTCTGGCGC
>JBCCUW010000236.1:0-6781 GCA_039196385.1 Pseudomonadota bacterium | reverse complement strand
GTGCAATTTTATATCGGGTAGGCAAAAAAGGGCGCTAGTATAAACGCCCCGGCGGCCCAGAGAATGCTTTGTCCACGTTACGACAAGTTGTACTATACCGCCCCTTTTAACTACCCCACTAGGGTATTGATTACATGTCCCGCAAAATTTTAGTCACCAGCGCGTTGCCCAATGCCAATGGCCCTATTCATCTGGGCCACATGCTTGAGCATATCCAGACGGATATCTGGGTACGCTTCCAGAGGATGCGCGGTAATCAGACCATTTATGTCTGTGCGGATGACGCCCACGGGACAGCCACCATGATCCGTGCCGAGCAGGAAGGTGTCACCCCGGAGGTGCTGATTGAGCAGATGCGCCAAGCGCATCTGGAGGACTTCCAGGGATTCGGCATTTCTTATGACAACTATCACTCCACGCACTCCGAAGAAAATCGCCATTTCGCAACGCAGATTTTTAACCGCTTGCAGGACAAGGGACTGATTTTCAAACAGGCGGTAGAACAGCTGTACGACCCGGAAAAAGAACTTTTTCTGGCCGACCGTTTTGTCATCGGTGGTTGTCCCCGCTGCGGCGAGCCTGATCAATATGGCGACAACTGCGAAAAGTGTGGGGCTACCTACAATGCCACAGAACTGGTGAATCCGCGTTCGGTCTACTCCGGCGCGGAGCCGATATTGAAATCATCGGAACACTTTTTTTTCGATCTACCTCAGTACACTGAATTTCTGCAGAAATGGACCCGCAGCGGCACCGTCCAAGATGAGGTGGCCAACAAACTGGCAGAATGGTTGGAGGAAGGGCTGCGCGCCTGGGACATCTCACGCGACGCCCCTTACTTTGGCTTTGTCATTCCGGGCACTACCGACAAGTACTTTTATGTCTGGATGGACGCCCCGATCGGGTATATGGCCAGCTTCAAAAATTTCTGTGAGCAAAGCAATGAAGTCTCTTTTGACGATTTCTGGGCCGCAGACAGCAACGCTGAACTGCACCACTTTATCGGCAAAGACATCGTCAACTTTCACGCCCTGTTCTGGCCGGCCCAGTTGCATGCCGCCGGCTATCGCACCCCCACCCGCATTCATACCCATGGCTTTATCACCGTGGACGGCACCAAAATGTCCAAGTCACGCGGCACCTTCATCATGGCGGCTGACTATCTGAAGTTTCTGGACCCGGAATATCTGCGTTACTACTACGCCGCCAAGCTTAATGGAACGGTGGATGACATTGATATCAACCTGCAGGACTTTGTGCAGCGGGTGAATGCAGACCTGGTCGGCAAAGTGGTCAACATCGCCAGTCGCACTGCCGGTTTCCTCACCAAACAATTTGACGGTGAATTGGCTGACACACTGCCCGACACTGCCCTGTGGGACACGTTTACCAGCAAAGCCGACAGTATTGCCGAGTTTTACGAAGCGGACGAAACCAGCAAAGCAGTACGCGAAATTACCGCCCTGGCTGACATCGCCAATCAATACATTGCCCAGCACGAACCCTGGAATATGGTCAAGGACCCCGAACGCCAACCCCAGGTGCAGGCGGTTTGTACCCAGGCTTTGAACATGTTTCGTGTGCTGGCGGTTTATCTGAAACCGGTACTGCCACAGATGGCGGCTAAGACCGAGGCATTTCTGGGCGTGCCACCACTGCAGTGGGCAGATGCGCAGCAACCTCTGTTGGCGCACCGCATCAACAAGTTCAAAGCCATGATCCAACGTATGGAAAGCAAGACCGTCGACAAACTTGTTGAAGCCAGCCGCGCAGACGACACCGCCGGAAAACAGGCCGAGGCCTCACCAACGTCGGCAGAAAAAACTGACGCCCCACCGGCTGAAGAAGCGGATCACATCAGCATTGACGATTTTCTCAAGGTGGACTTGCGCGTGGCGAGAATTACTGAGGCGCAAGCCGTTGAGGGGGCAGATAAACTGCTCCAGCTCACGCTGGACGTAGGTGACCACCAACGTCAGGTTTTTTCCGGCATCAAGGCCGCTTATGAACCGGCTGATCTGATTGGTCGTTTAACCGTGGTGGTCGCTAACCTGGCTCCGCGCAAGATGCGGTTCGGCGTCTCTGAAGGCATGGTGCTGGCCGCCGGACCCGGCGGCGGCGATATATTCCTGTTATCGCCCGACAGTGGCGCTGAACCGGGAATGGCAGTCAAATAAGGCCATGACCGAACTGGCGCTAGTCTTGCTGGGCGCGTTGCTGGTCAACAATTTTGTCCTGGCCCAGTTCCTCGGCTTGTGTCCGTTTATGGGCATTACCCGCAGTTACGACACCGCATTGGCAACCGGGTTGGCCACCACCTTTGTACTCGCGTTGTCATCCGTTACTGCTTACTTATTGTACTATGCGCTGCTGGTTCCAACGGGACTGGAATACCTCAGGATAATTCTGTTTATTGTGGTGATTGCCGGCATTGTGCAACTGGTACAGTTTTATCTTCGCGCAACCTCCCCCGTGCTCCACCAGGTTCTGGGCCTTTATCTGCCCCTCATCACCAGCAACTGCGCCGTGCTGGGTGTGGCCCTGCTGGCCATCAACCAGCAATTGACGCTGTTGCAAACTCTCGTCTTCAGCATTGGCGCCGCCGCCGGTTTCACGCTGGTGATGGTCATGTTCGGCGCTATCCGCGAAGGACTGGAACATGCCCAGGTGCCGCGCGCATTTCGCGGCACCCCGCTGGCGCTGTTGACCGCCGGCATCATGAGCCTGGCGTTTATGGGCTTCCAAGGCCTAAACGGGTAGTTGCCGTGGAGTCTTTCATCTGGTTGACCCCGCCGCTGTTGATTACCCTGCTACTGATCTTTGCGCTGCTGCGCAGGGCCCTGGAACAACGTTATCCCATTTCCGATACCGCACTGATCGATACCGTGGATGCCCTGTTACCCCAAACCCAATGCGCGCAATGCGGTTATCCCGGCTGCCGGCCTTACGCGGAAGCCATTGTGAACGACTCCGCCGCGTTGAATCTGTGCCCACCAGGCGGGGCAGAGGTTTATCAGCAGCTGACAGAATTGATGGGTGGGGATCACACCACACCACCTGTGCCAAGCGCACCGGCCGTCGCGATCATTGATGAAGCTGAGTGCATTGGTTGTACGCTGTGTCTGCCGCCCTGCCCGGTAGACGCAATCATTGGCGCCCAGGGACAAATGCATACAGTGTTGGCCCGAGAATGCACCGGCTGTGAACTGTGTTTACCCGCGTGTCCGGTAGATTGCATCAGCATGGTACCGGTCAGTACGACCACCCATAGCACCCGGTCTCGCTCTGTTGATACCAACCAGACGACAGTTTACGGCTGCATCCAATGCGGCCAGTGCAACAATGCCTGCCCGCTCAACCTGCCGGCCCAGAATATGTTGCACTGGGTGGAACACGATCAGCACGCCCCCCAACGTGACGATACACTGCTGCGCTGTGTGGAATGCGGCTTGTGTGATCGCGCCTGCCCCAGCAATATTCCGTTAGCGAATTTGTTTGGCCAGGCCATCCAGAGCGTGCAACAGATGCGTACAGACGCTCGACAAAAAGACTACCTGAAAGACCGTTTTGCTGCCCACAATGCGAGGCTGGCGGCTAAAGCTGAAAGTGCAGCAAGCAAACGGCAGCAACGGCTTGACCGCAGCAAACAGGGCGCTGCGCCCTGGCAGCAGTCGTCCTGAGGCCCCGGAAGCATCACGCATGGCGCTGAAAGTACAGTTAAAAACCCCGCAGATTATGCTGTGGGTTCTGGGCGCGCTGGTACCTGGGATAGCTGCCATGACCAGCGTCTGGGGACTCGGTGTGCTGTGGAACGTTGCGGCTGCCAGCCTGTTCTGCGTGGTGCTGGATACACTGATCACAGTGATGCAGCAGCAGGCAACCAGCGGCGCTACCCTGTGGCAACGCCTGGGCTGGTCAGATCCGGACTACTCCACGCTGGTCACCGCCTGGTTGATGGCCATTTGTATGCCCCCATATACCAGCCTTGGCATTCATCTGCTGGCAGCACTAGCTGCCATCGGTCTGGCTAAGTACGCCTACGGGGGGTTGGGGCGAAACGTATTCAATCCGGCCATGGTTGGATACGCCGTAGTGTTGATCAGTTTTCCCCAGGGCCTGGCCAACTGGCCTGCATTGCACCCGGAACTTGCCGGGAGTGCTCTGGTCGACAGCTTGACCGGCGCCACTCCCTTAAGTGAATTCCGCTACCGTGGTGGCCTGACCGTTGCTGAGTTCGAAACGCTCCACGCGGCCGCTCTGTCCGAGCAATTGCTGATCAGTGGGGCATTTGCCCTGGGTGGCTTATCGATGCTGTACGCCCGCATCATCGGCTGGCGCATTCCGCTGGGGCTGGTGGCAGGTATCGCCTTAGCTGCGCTGTTGGGTGGCGACCAGGGGTCTTCAGCCAGCCATGGCGGTGTGTGGTTGCATGCCACCACCGGTGGTTTTGTGGCGGCCGCGTTTTTTGTGGCCACCGATCCGGTGACCCACCCGCGTCACCCTCGGGACCAGTTATATTTTGCGCTGCTGGTCGGCGTACTGATTTATGTTATTCGCGGATTCGGTAGCTTCCCCGACGGTATCGCGTTTGCCATACTTCTGGGCAACTGTCTCACCCCATTGTTGAACAGGCGACGGCAGCACACGCTTACGGACTCGAGTGGACAGGAGTCGCGCGGATGATCAAGCAGATCATCAGCCTGACGCTGATTGCCGGTGTCTGTGGCCTGGTGCTGTCAGGCACGCGCACACTGACTGCACCGGGCATCGCTGCCAATCGTGCCGCTGCAGCCAGTGAACTGTATGCTGAACTGCTGGGCCAACCGCTGCCTGCGGACTGGTTCAGTGCAGATAGCGTTCCGGACGCAGCACAGCTGTTGCTTGCGCCACAGGGAAGCTGTGAGACATGGCTGTTCACCGCCCATAGCGAAGCCGGATATGCCGCCGCCATCACCCTGATCGGGCTATGGCGCCCACCGGGTTTGATTTCCGCGCGGGTGGTCAGTCATCTGGAAACACCGGGTATTGGCGACTTCATTGATCACAGCCGCGACAACTGGTTACCCGCATTGGATCAGAGCAGCGCCACTGAGATTGCGGCGTTGGATAACGTGAGCGGGGCGACCATCACCACCAATGCGATACGGCGTAGTCTGCAGACTATGCTGCGTAACATGGAGAAACACTGTGTCCGGGACTGACGCCAGCGCCAGCGTATTCGGCCGCGCCGTACTGGCCAACAATCCGGCGTGGGCACAATTGTTAGGCCTGTGCCCATTGCTGGCAGTCAGCCATACCACCGTGAACGCGCTGGGACTGGCACTGGCATCTGCCTTTGTCGTGATTGGCAGTAACGTCACGATTTCTTTGTTGCGCCGGGTAATCCCTGACGCCAGCCGCCTGCCCTGTTTTGTCCTCATCATCGCCACCTTTACCACGGCAACCACGCTGCTGCTGGAAGCTTTTGCTTATGATCTGTATCTGAAAATTGCCCTGTTTGTGCAGATCATTGTGACCAACTGCATGATCCTCGGCCGCGCCGAGACTTTTGCCAGCCGCCACAGTGTGGGGCAGGCCTGTCTGGACGCCATGGGCACGGCCATTGGTTTTGCCATCGCTCTGCTGGGCCTTGGCATGGTGCGTGAACTGCTGGGTCACGGCACATTGTTTGCCGGCATGGAATTATTGTTCGGCGCAGCCGCTGCCGGTTGGGAAGTGCAATTTGGCACCGGCGGAGCAGTGCCGCTGGCCGCTTATCCTCCAGGGGCCTTCATTGTTGCTGCCCTGTTGTTTGCCGCATTTCAGGCCCTGCGGCGGGCCGACCCTGCGCCCGGCGCAAGCGGCTCAACTGAAACCACGCAGGATACCGATAAGGCGGAATCATCATGAACACAGCAAAACGCCGACAGATTTTTGAGCGGTTACGCGAGAACAACCCGGCACCTACCACAGAGCTTGCTTACCAGACCCCTTTTGAACTGCTGATTGCCGTTATTCTCTCCGCCCAGGCGACGGATGTCAGCGTGAACAAAGCGACAGGGCCGCTGTTTGCAGTCGCCAACACACCCGAGACCATTCACAAGCTTGGCGTGGAGAAGCTGAAGCAATACATCAAAACCATCGGACTGTTTAACACCAAGGCGGCCAACGTTATTAAAACCTGCCGCCTGCTCATTGACGAACACAACAGCCAGGTGCCGGAAGATCGCGCGGCATTGGAAAAGCTACCCGGGGTCGGTCGCAAAACTGCCAACGTGATTCTAAATACTGCCTTCGGTCATCCCACAATTGCGGTGGACACACATATCTACCGGGTCTCCAATCGGACCCGCTTGGCACCGGGCAAAAACGTTAAACAGGTAGAAGAAAAGTTGTTGAAGGTGGTCGCTGATGAGTTCAAGCAGGACGCTCACCATTGGTTGATACTGCACGGGCGCTACGTATGCGTGGCGCGCAAACCACGCTGCGGGGCCTGCGCCATTGAAGACTTATGTGAATTCAAAGACAAAACAGATATCTGAGCAGTCCTTCTCGGGGCACTCCTAGTAGCACAACACGCCGCGCACAACCTGGCTGCTGGGGCATCAGATGTCTACCAGACTGACCGCAGGTACCGGCGCCCCTAAGAAGTGCCGTCCCACCTGGCGAAACCTGGCCACACCATCCGTGGCGAAAAACTGCACCGTGCCTTTATGAGCATTTGGTTCAGCATCGGGATCAGCGGCCGCGGGCGCCGCCGCCTGCAAGGCCTGGTCCTGCAGTGCGCGCGCAACCGCGGCTG
>JBCCUW010000235.1:0-6783 GCA_039196385.1 Pseudomonadota bacterium | reverse complement strand
GTTTGGTAGTAACTGTCGTGGAGCAAGCTACAATGACAAGATCAGTAGGCACTGTAGAAGAAGCCTGGTGAGCCCGATCCGACCCTGGTCCGCTCCAGTGCAGTCACTGCCCACAACCCAAATCCTGCTCCTGTGAGATCATGATACACTTGACGAACTGTGCATATGCTGCGCTCGAATCTTCGTCCAGGACAGGCTCCCGTTCGTACACATGTGGGAGCTGCCACCTAGTCGGGAGTCGAGCAGCAATACAGCCTGAGGCAACGCAGCGTGTGCGGCACCTTGGGTGGTTGCAGCTGGCGCAGATGGCCGTGCAGTATGCTGCGGGATGGCGCCACTAACATCAACTGGTAGCGCGCCCGATTTGCTTGTCGGGCTAACGGTGCGGGTACCGGGCCCAGCGGCTGTAGCGGCGCCAGCTGGGATTTGAGTTGATTAAGCAGGAGAACAGCCTCGTCCGGCACACCAGATTCGGCGCGGATCAGCGCCATAGGTTGGGCCGGTGGCAGACCGAATTGCACGCGCTGGGCCAATTCCAGTTCCGCGAAACCCGGGTACCCGTCTTCGATCAGCCGAACCAGGGTCGGGTTGTCCGGTTGGTAAGATTGAATCCAGACTTCGCCGGGACGCTCCGCACGCCCGGCTCGCCCGGCCACCTGGATAATGAGCTGTGCGGTGCGTTCGGGCGCACGGAAATCAGGGCTGAGAAAGCCTGCATCCGCATTGAGTATGGCGACCAGCGTGACATTGGGAAAGTGATGGCCCTTAGCCAGCATCTGTGTACCGACCATGATGGCCGGCGCACCGGTGTTAATGCGGGCAAAACGTTCCTCCAGCTGGCGGTTGCTGCGTGCGCTGTCGCGATCAATTCGATAGACGGGCACATCAGCAAACAGGCGCTGTAAGCCCGCTTCCGTACGCTGGGTGCCCATACCTACCGGCATCAGACTGTGCTGACCGCAACTTTCGCAGACATCCGGTACAGGAAAACGCAGCCCGCAATGGTGGCACATGAGCTGCGTTGGATGACGATGCAGCGTCAGCCGGGCATCACAGTCCGAGCATTGTGCCTGCCAACCGCAGGCTGCGCACAACAATGCGGGCGCAAAACCGCGACGATTGAGGAAAATCAGTACCTGGCCGGATTTTTCCAGATGACGACGGATCACGTGTTCGAGGGGAATAGATAGGCCGTCGGTATGCTGCTGGCCGCGCATGTCGATCAGATGGTACGACGGCATCTGGGCGCCCGCGGCTCGTTGACTCAACGTCAGTTTGCGATAGCGGCCACGGTCGACATTGTACAGCGACTCCAGCGATGGCGTGGCTGAGCCCAGCACTAACGGAATGTTCAACTGCTGGGCGCGTTTGGCGGTTAAGTCCCGCGCAGAATAGCGCAACCCCTCCTGCTGTTTGTAAGAACTGTCGTGCTCTTCGTCGACAATGATCAGCCCCAGGTTGCTGAAGGGGGTAAAAACTGCAGAGCGGGTGCCGATGATGATTGGCATTTGTCCTGCTGCGCTTTTCAGCCAGGTCTGCAGCCGCTCATGATCGGTTAAATTGGAATGCAGCATGCCGACCTGCCCATAGCGACGCTGGAAGCGCCGCAGGGTCTGGGGGGTCAGTGCGATTTCCGGCACCAGTACCAGCACTTGTTGCTGCCGCGCCAGGATGGGTGCCATAACCCTCAGATAAACTTCCGTTTTGCCGCTACCGGTGACGCCTTGCAGCAGGCTAACGTTGAAGCTGTTGAGCTGGCTTGTAACGGCGTCGATAGCCGCTTGCTGTGCAGAGGTGGCCACGGGGGGTGACTCATCACCGGCTGGGGTGGTTGGCTCAGTGCGCGCAATTGCCCCCACTTTGACCAGCGCGCGCAAACTGGCTCGGGTGTGCCCCGCTGCCACCAGGTCGCTGCCGCTGCAGATAGCATGCTTTTGGATGTAGGCGTATAAAGCCGTTTGCGCCGGTGCGCGCGCGTTGGCAAATGGTGCGGCAATGGTCCAATAGTCGGGTGCATCAATCTGGCAGGCGGCGCCGCGTCTTGCTGCTGCTGGCAACAGTGTGGCCAGTACCTCACCCAGCGGGTGATGGTAGTAGTCATTCATCCAATGTGCCAACGCCATCAGGTCAGGTGGCACCATCGCTTCCGCGTCCAGAATCTGGCTGATGCTCTTGAGTTTGTTGTGCGTGGAGGAGTGCTTGTGGGCTGTGCAGATGCCGACGGTTTCGCTGCGTCCGAAAGGTACCCGTACACGCGCACCCACGGCGGGTGTGGGTGTACCGGCCGGTACATGGTAGTCATAAACTGCGTGAAGTGGCCGGGGTACAGCCACCTCGATAATTTGCTCAGCGTCAGGCATTCCCCATTCTGGCAGATTGGTCCAGTCTTGTGGCGTCTGGATAACTGCTGATGGTGTGGTTTACGTGGCCCTCGGCAGGAGTTGCCAACGCCTGCGCTTCTGGTAAACTGCGCCGCCCTGAATTTGAGTACTGCGAAAGGGCAGGTCCGTTATGAAGCCAGAAATTCATCCTGCGTATTACACCGTTAAGGCGACTTGCAGCTGCGGTAATGTCATGGAAGTGGGCTCTACCCTGGCGGAAGATTTTCACGTTGACGTGTGCTCAAGTTGCCATCCTTTCTACACCGGAAAGCAGAAAATTGTTGATTCCGGCGGCCGCGTAGAGCGTTTCCGACAGCGTTTTGGCAACCGCGGCGGCGCCAAGTCCTGAACCTGGGGCACTCGCCTCAATTCTGCTGGTAAACCCGCGCCGTTCAGGCGGTGTTTAGGTTTGCCGGGTATCCTGATTCACAGCTAAACTGTGTGTGGTATGGCACCTTCGTGTGTCTGCGTGGTCAAAAGTCTCGCAACTAAGCGATAACTCGGGTTGGGGACTGATACGTTCAGGGTGATGAAATGGCGACCCATAATTTGACGCAACCTTATTTCTCCAGGCACTGGCAGCGCATTTGTCGCCAGTTGGCTGTGCTTGCCGGCGGTCTGCTGCTGGTGGCGCACAGCTGGGCCGGTGCTGGAGCCGAAACCTATAATGAACTGCTCGAAAAAGAGCTTATCTATCCTGACGAAGCATGGCAGGACTATGTCACCGAAATCGGCGAACGATTGCTCGAAGTGTCACCACATAAAGGCCGCACCTATACGTTTACCGTCACGGACCAGCCGGAAGTTAATGCTTTCGCCACGCCGGATGCTTACGTTTTTGTGACGCGCGGAATTCTGGCTCACTTTAATTCTGAAGATGAGCTCGCCGCCGTGATTGGGCATGAAATAGGCCATGTTGTCGGCAACCACGGACGCCGCAAGGTGGGTAAGCTGCGCATGGGTGAGATTCTTGGCTGGATCGGCAGCTTTGCGACGGGCTCTTCCGCGGTTTACGGTCTCTCCAATACGCTGACGCAGACAGCCATTGCGGGTTATGGCAGGGCGTATGAGCTGGAAGCAGACGAATACGGTTTTGAATTTATTGCGCGGGCCGGTTACAACCCGCGGGCGATGCTGGACAGTATTCAGATGCTGCGCGACAACGACAACTTTCAGCGTGTGGTGAACAATCGACCGGCGTTTTATCACGGCATCCTGGGTTCCCACCCCGCGCATCAGAAACGCCTGCATGAACTGGTGCAATCATCCCAACACCTGTTCCCTGATGAATTGAGGGAGCCGGAAAGGGACTTTCACGCGATGTTAGACGGTCTGCGCTATGGCAATGATGCAGCGACCGGGGTGGTGAAGGACGGCGTGTATTATCACGGTGGCTTGCGGCTGGCGGTACAGTTCCCGAAAGACTGGACGGTGCGCGCGACCGCTGCGGAAGTGTTCGGTAACACACCGCAAGGCGCAGACAAAGCAACGATCGGCGTTAAGCGCCAGAGTCCGCCGGACGAAGAGCAGACGCCTCTGGAATACCTCACTGAAACCCTGCGCCGGGACGATCTGGAAGATGGTAAAGAAATCCAGGTTGGCCCATATCAGGGTTATATTGCCAGCGTTAAAATCGTGTCGGGAAACGCGCAACTACGCAAAATTGCAGTGATTTATAAAGATGGTGGCGTGTTCCTGTTTAATGGCGAATTAGGAGACAAGGGTGATCCCCAGGCGTTCGAGCGGCAGTTTGAAGAAACTGTGGGATCCTTCCGTGCAATGACCGCCGCAGACCAGCGCCTGATTAACAATCAGAAGATCAGAATTGTTGAAGCCCGTCCCGGACAGACGTATGCCGATCTTGCGCAGAATGTTCCCCTCAAAACCCATGGTGAAGAAACCCTGCGCATGTTGAACGGCCATCACCCGCGCGGCGAGCCCCGTGCCGGGGATCGAATTAAGATTATTCAGTGAGCTTTGGAGCTGACTGTAGAACCTTAATCTGAAGCTGCGATTTAGAATAGGTCGATGGCTTTCACGTCGTCATCGTTCTGCGGGTTGCTAGTGATCTGCCTGGATGGCGCATTCTCACTGAGAAAGTACTCGAAAATTGCATCACGCTGACCTGGATTGGCGGGTTCGCCGGTTTCCGGATTAATCTTCATGGTCACAATACCCGACGGCTGGGGCAGGAATACCGCTTCCTGTTTGGCCTGAGCGGCCTGCATATAGTCGACCCAGATAGGCAGCGGGGTATTGGAACCATACGCGCGGGCACCCAGCGGAGCGTGGTTGCTGAATCCGACCCACACCGTCGTGACCAGGTCACTGGAGTAGCCGTTGAACCAGGTGTCAGCAGCATCGTTTGTCGTACCGGTTTTGCCGGCGAGATCTTCCCGTTGCAACGCCAGCGCCCGCCTTCCGGTACCCCGCTTGATCACATCCTGGAGCATGGAGTGCATGATAAACGCGTTGCGCTCGTCGATCACCTGAGGCGCCTGAATCGGTCCGTCAGGCGCACCGCACTCACCCAGGGTGACGTCTACTGCAACAGGATCGCTGTCATCAAGTGGGCCAGAATCCGTCGCCGCCGTTGCGTCTTCTAAGGTCTCTGTGAGTTCGATATCAGTGGGCAGCAGAATGTCGTCCAGCGATACCGCATCGTTCAGGTTCAGGGTGTCTTCTTCGCTGGCTGGCTCTGCTGAGACTATCTGCGTTTCTGCGCAGCCCGTGTCCAGCACCGGGTGGTTGGCCAGATAGATCCTGGTGCCCTGGGAATTGCGAATTTCGCTGACTATGTACGGATCGATCAGGTAACCCTGATTGGCCAGCACGGCGTATGCCCGCGCCATTTCCATTGGGGTTACGGCCATGGTGCCGCCGCCAATGGCTAACTGAGTATTGCGGGGGAAGTTGTTGGTGCGGAAGCCAAAGTTGGGTGCGTAGTCGAGGACGTGACCTGCACCAATCTTCATTAACACGCGGATGGATACCAGATTGATCGAGCGATACAACGCTTCCCGGAGTCGGGTGGGCCCGTTGTACCGGTTGTTGTCGTTGTCGGGACGGTATTGAGATTCCAGATTTTCATCATCAAACACCAGCGGAGCGTCCATGAATATGTCAGCCGGGGTCACACCGCTGGCCAGGGCGGCTGAATAGACGAAAGGTTTGAAACCTGAGCCCGGCTGCCTTGCGGCCTGCAACGCGTGGTTATACTGATTCTGGTAAAAATCGAAGCCACCAACCAGAGCGCGCACAGCGCCGTTGTTTGGATCCAGCGACACCAGCGCACCTTGGATGTCGGGTAACTGCGCCAATTGCCATTGCTGTTTGTCGTCGGTGCTGATGCGCACCAGGTCGCCAATTGCGACGATACCCTGCATGGACTCGGGTAATGGGTCGCGCAAGTCAACGTGCACATAAGGGCGCGCCCAGTCGGCGTCAGCGTAGCGCAGGCCCACCCAGCTGCCATCTGTGCGCTGCGCCACTGCGCGATCATCACCGACAGCAACAATCAAGGCAGGCTCCAGATCTCCGTAAGCTCGAAATTCCGCCAACATAGCTTGATTGTCAGCGTGCAATTCTGCGGGATAATCAAAAACCGTATGTGGTTGGTGGATGACCGGCATGGCAGACGGTGACTTGACCTCATTCTCAAGCTCAGCCTCAAGCTGTGTTGCAGAATCGTCCGTAGTGGCATCTTCCGCAGGGCTCTCCGCCATGCCGTTGTAGGCATTCAAAGCCAGGGGTGCGGCCTGTTGCATCAGGTCCAAGGCTTCATCTGTCACCTGGCTCTCAGGGCCGCGGTAACCATGCCGATGGTCATAATTCACCAACCCGTTGCGCAGCGCTTCGATGGCCGCCTTCTGCATGCTGCTGTTGATTGTGGTCGTAATCTCGTAACCGCCGGTATAGAGGTCCGGTAGCAGACTCAGGCCCTGCTGACGCACCCACTCAGCGGCGTAAGGGCTGTGTACATCCAGTTCGCGGGCGTACACCCCGGCGGAAATGGGCGCGTCTATGGCTTGGTTGTATTGCATCTCGTTGATGGAACCCTGGGCATACATGCGCGACAGCACCAGATTACGCCGCGCCAAGGCGCGGCTGGGGCCGTTGATCGGGTTCGCCGCTGAAGGCGCCTGGGGCACACCGGCCAGCATGGCAAGCTGGGGCAGGTCCAGTGCCTTCAGTGGTTTGCCATAGTAGGTATATGCCGCTGCCTGGGCGCCATAGGCGCGCTTGCCAAAAGCGACAACGTTGATATACAGCTCGAGAATTTCTTCTTTGCTGAGCTCCTGCTCTATCTTCAGCGCTAACAGCATTTCCTTAAATTTACGCAGGAAACGACGCTCCAGACTGAAAGATACGTTTCGCGCCAACTGCATGGTAATGGTGCTGG
>JBCCUW010000234.1:0-6787 GCA_039196385.1 Pseudomonadota bacterium | reverse complement strand
GTGATAATCGTTCACCGCAAAGTGCCAGGTCGCACGATTATCCCAGAACGCCAGCGAGCCCGGCTGCCAGCGGAATCGATAAGTGTGCTCAGGCCGCGCAATATGCGCGTACAGATGATTCAACAGCGCGGCTGATTCCGGTTCGGTCCAACCCTCAAAATACAGCGTGAACCCCGGGTTCACATATAGCGATTTGCGACCCGACAGCGGATGTGTAATCACCACCGGATGCACCGCATCCTGAGTGGCCTGCTCCGTATTGCCCAACCGATCACTCAACTCCTTGGGTCGTTTGGCGCTCGCGCCAAAGGCCAGCCGGGAGGAATGCACCGCTCGCAGCGTCTGCAAGGTCTTCTTCAGTCCGGGTGACAAGCTGTCGTACGCCGCGCAGGTGCTGGCAAAGAGCGTATCACCACCCGTTGGGGGTAGCTCCAACGCATACAGCATCGATCCCAAAGCCGGAATCTGGTCGTACGAGTGATCAGTATGCCAGCCACCGCCGATGTTAAACTGCTGCTCAGCCTCTTTGCGGACCTCAGCAATTTCCGGGAAGCCCGCCACCGGGGTAAAAAAGCGGTTGATGTTAATGTCACCCCAGCGTTGCGCCAGCGCAATGTGTTGCTCCGGGCTGAGCTGTTGGTCCGCAAAGAACAGCACTGAATGTTCCGCAAAGGCGGTGCGCAGCTCGGCCAGCGCAGCGTCGCTGAAATTGCTCAGATCCACGCCGCTGACGGCCGCGCCAACCGGCCCCAGACCGTCCACCTGAATATGCTGGTATGCCGTTGTCATGACCCGCTCCCTATCACCAGAATTGCTGCAGCAGTATAGCGCACGGATTAGGCACGCGTGAAAGCGCCTGCTACCATCGATCCGGCAGCCAACAGCATAAGTAACGTCCTGAACCAGATGCAGAACGAACCCCAGACCCAGACCCAACAGTACCACCAGTTCGCCAAACTTCTGCACTGGCTGGTGGCCGCCATGATTGTGCTGCAATTTGTCCTGGCGGAGCTGGCGGAAATGGCTGCGGCAGAAAGTGCACAATTGGCTCAGCTGGCGCTGCTGGCGAATCACAAGTCCGTCGGCATCACCATCCTGGGTTTGGCACTGCTGCGCCTGCTG
Organism: Pseudomonadota bacterium; assembly: GCA_039196385.1. Taxonomy (GTDB): domain Bacteria; phylum Pseudomonadota; class Gammaproteobacteria; order Pseudomonadales; family Azotimanducaceae; genus UBA4421. The sequence continues at coordinate 5,665 of JBCCUW010000234.1, read as the reverse complement.
TGGCGCCACCTGTACCCGCCACCCCCACTACCTGCGGCCATGCCCGCCTGGCAGATAACGCTTTCGCAGATCAGTCATTGGTCGCTGTATGTTCTGCTCATCAGTCTGCCGATCAGCGGCTGGCTGATGTCGTCAGCCACTGCTTATTCAGTGAGCTGGTTTAACCTGGTCACGTTGCCCGATCTGGTCCCTGTCAGCGAGCGCCTTGAAGCAATCCTGAAATCCATCCACGAATGGCTCGCGGTGGGTCTGTTCAGCTTAGCGCTCTTACATATTGCCGCTGCCGCCAAACACGCACTGGTGGATAAAGACGGTGTGCTGACCCGCATGTCTTCCGTTGCTGCGCTGGGATTGTTTGCGCTGACCATCGCGGGCGGCCTGGCCTGGTTGATCCCGGACAATCGCCCGGCTCAGCAAGATCTATCCGACACCGCGCAAGGCGCTGCTTCAGAACCCACAGTGACCCAGAGCGATACCCAAGCGCCAGCACAAGCGACTGTGTCGACCTTGCCCGTTTGGGATATCGACTATGACGCCAGCCATATCCGCTTCAGCGGCGATCAGGCAGGTGCGCCCTTCACAGGGCTGTGGACGCGCTGGCAGGCAAAGGTGCAGTTCGATCCCGCTGCCATGGCCGCAAGCCACGTGGAAGTTATTGTTAACACCAGCCAGGTCGACAGCAATGACAGCGAACGAGACGCCACCATTACCGGCAGCGATTTTTTTGCCGCTGCCCAGTATCCTCAGGCCATCTTTCGCAGCCAGCGTTTCACACGCCAAGAGGACCAGTTCACCGCCCAGGGTGTTTTGCAGGTGAAGGACATCACTGTGCCGGTGGACGTGCAATTTACCCTGCAATCTACACCTGCAGGTGGCCTGCTGCAGGGCAGTGCGAGCCTTGATCGTTTGCAACTTGGCATTGGCACGGGTGATTGGACCGACACCAGCTGGGTCGGACAATTTGTCACCCTGGATATCAAGGTGGTGTTTTCGGCTACAGCGAAAGATTAGTATCATTCGTCCAGAGACAGATCTGACCCGGAAAATTTCTGATCAACGCTGTCACGACAGTATTTTCGTAACAAAAAAAGGACTTACCAGCATGAGCCAAGCTTTTTCCAAGCTCAACGTTTTGCTCGCCAGCAGCCTGTTGCTGTGCACCTCCGCATACGCGCAATTCGGTGTGCCTTCAGGCGCATACGAACTCGACAACACCCACGCCTATATCACCTTTTCGTACAGTCACCTCGGCTTCTCCAATCCGCATGTGGGCTTCAACAGCTTCACGGTCGATGTGAACGCGGACAATGAAAATCCACAGAACAGTCAGGTCGCTGTGGTGATAGACGCAGACAGCATCGACAGCCGGGTGGCTGAGTTTGACCAGCATCTGGTTGGAGAAAACTACTTCGACACCGCCCAATACCCGGAAATCACTTTCACTTCCACGTCGATCAAACAAACGGCGGACAACACGTTTGATGTTACCGGCAACCTGACAATCAAGGACATCACCAAACCCGTGACTCTGGCCACCACCATCAACAAGGCGGCGGAACATCCGATGCTGAAGATCCCCAATATCGGCTTGTCTGCCACAACGACAGTTTCGCGCACTGAATTCGGGCTGGGACGGTTCGCCCCGGCGGTGGGTGATGAGGTCACCATATTCATCACCGCCGAGTTGTTCAAAAAGGCGGAGTAACCCCGCCGCCTTGTCACGGGGCTTTGCGACGCGGCGGTGGGGCCAAGAAAATCAACACCGCCGATAATACGTTCAACCCGGCAACAACCAGCAGCGCCCCGTCATACTGCCCTACCACGTCGTAATAGTAGGACACGAGCCAGGGCGCCAGCGCCCCCAGGGCCAGGGCAAAAGGCATGCCCGCACCACGAATGGCGCCGATATGCTGGCGACCGAAGAAACTGGCCCAGATCACTTCCTGCATGGGAATCATCCCACCCCAACCCAAACCCAGAACCACATAAGCAAGATAGATCAGCAACAACTGTTGTTCGTTCACCGCAGCAACAATCAGAAACAGCGACAGTCCGGTCACCGCCGCCGACACAGCTGCCAGCGGTTTTGCGGGACTGCGATCAATGAGATAACCCCACACCGGCTTGGAGACCATCGCCGGCACCGATGCAATCAACATTGCCATGGCTGCCTGGTTACGAGTCAATGCCTGGTCCGTGAGGTACGGCACCGTGTGCAATAACAAAACCACAATGTTGATGCTGAAAAAGCCAAAGGCGACCACCAGCGCGTAAAACGAAAAGGTGCGCAGTGCTTCCGCGCGTGTATACGCGTTAGCGTTCTCGACCGCAGCCCGGTCACCACCCGCCGCAATCTGGGCATCGTTCAATCCATCCGGATGCAAACCATAGTCTTCGGGTGCACGCCGCATGACAAAGGCTACCGGGTACATGGTCACGGCGGCGATCACACCCAGCCAGATCCAGGCTGCACGCCAACCAATCGTATCCACGAGCCAGGTAGAAGCCGGTGTGAGTACCACCCCGCCAAACGAAACCCCCATGGCAGCAAAGGCAATGGCTTTTCCCCGATTAACGACAAACCACTTGGACAGCGTCACATTGACCACCAGGTTTCCAACCATCGCGCAGCCGGTGGTCAAAGCCAACCCATTCAGCAGCCACCACATCCACAAACTGTCTACCAGACTGTGCAGAGCCAGCGTCACGGCCAGCACCGTAGTGCCCAGCAGCATGATCGGACGGCCACCGTAGCGGTCCACCCGCGAGCCGACAAACACGCCGACAAAAGCCATGACCAGCTGGCCGATCGTCCGCGTCAGGGAATAATCGGCACGTGACCAGCCGAGTTCATCAATCATAGGCGTCATGAACGAACCGAGCACATAACTGTACATACCGATAGAGATGAACTGGGCGAGGAACGCAGCGGCGACTAACCAGTAGCCATAGTAAACTCGGTTGTTAAACAAGGTATCCAGCGCGGCTTCCTCAACGGCCCATAAACGGCCAGACAAAAACCGCTCATTAGAGCACGTTAAGCGTGCTAATGTTTAGCACTGACCCGAACTTTGCGGCGCATCTGCCTTGACCATTCCGATCACGATCGTCGCCGGCTATCTGGGCGCCGGCAAAACCACCCTCATCAACCAGGCTCTGGATCGCGCTTTACAGAATCCAGGCAGCAGCGACCATCTGGCCGTCCTTGTGAACGACTTCGGCAGCATCAACATTGATGAAGCGCTGATTCGTGAGCAACACCCCGACAGTCAGGTTGTGGGCCTGGCCAACGGTTGTGTGTGCTGCACCATTGCGGACGACTTCAGCCGCACGCTGGCTACCCTGCCGGAACTGGGTATTCAACACGTACTCCTGGAAGCCAGCGGCGTCGCCCTGCCGGATAAACTCAGACGACAGTGCCTGCTGCCGGGCTTTCACCCCAGTGAAACTTTTGTCCTGGTCGATATGCAGAACCACCAGTCGCACCTCGGCGACAAATACGTCGGGCGGCTGGCAGCCAGTCAGGTTGAACAGGCAGGACAGCTGGTGCTGAGCAAAGCGCCGGCCACGCCGGTCTCCACCCTGAATCTACCAGACCGACCTACGTGGTTAGCCGAAGATCCGGCACTCATTGAAGCGCTGCTGAAGCCCGCCCCTGAAGCACTGCCAGTGCCCCAAACGGCTAAAGAAGCCACTACCGATCTTGCCGTGCTGGTCACGCCGCTGACGGCGCAGGTTACAGAAGCACAAATCCGCACTGCACTCAGCGAACTACCTGCCTATGTACAGCGCGTGAAGGGTTTTGCCCGGACACCCAAAGGTTGCGTGTGTGTACACAGAGTCGGACAGCAGGTGACCGTGAGCCCAAGCAGCCCGCAGGAAGGCGGGTTGGTCCTGTTCTGCCCGACTGAATTCCGGCCTGCGCTGACGCGTCACCTCGACCACGTCATCCAGGAGTTGCGCGCACCTTCCTGCTGATCATTTGGCCGCGGCTTGGGTATCCTGCGCCGCAATGGCTTCGCGCTTAGCCAGTTCAGCCCGAATCTCAGCATGCCGTGCTTCAGTGATGGGGTATTTCCACACAATCGCCGCGCCGGTCAGGAAAAAGATGGACGGGAAGGTAGAGAAAAGAAAGCGCAGCCCGAACACTTCACTCTCCGAATTCACCGCTTCAGGACCCGGGTCGAAGCCCCATAATGCGAGGCCATACAACGCAATGGCGCTGCCGATAGAAGCGGTGGCTTTCTGTGCGAAAGACCATGCGGAGAAGAACAATGCCGCTCTGTTTTCGCCGGACTGCAGTGTATCCAGATCGATCACATCCGCCTTCATGGAATTCGGCAGCGTCTGGCTGAATCCCCCGGCCGCAAACCCGGTGACCATCGTGATGGGCAACATCCACCAGAAGTCTCCTTCGCCCAACAGCAGATAAAAGGGATGCGCACAGGCAATGGCAACATAGGAAGCAATATAGGCCTTATGTTTACCAATACGGGACGCCAGCTTCACCCAGAACGGAATTGCCACAATCGTGGATAGATAAAAACACGTCAGCATGTAGATGGTTTCGTTTTCTGCACCCAGCACATCAGCGACAAAAAACAGGTACAGGGGGGTGGTGATATTCAGGCCGATAAAACCGATCATAAACGCAATCAGCAGACGCAAAAACGGTCCGTTCTTCAACATCAGCTTCAGACCCGGCAGTACCGGCATTGACGAACGCACCTGCTGTTCCGGTTCCGGGGTAAACAACACTGTGCACAGCACCGCTATGGGCATGATAATCAGCATGGTGGTGCCCACCAGCTCCAACACTGCTGCGGTGCCGCCAATGGCAAAAAAGAACAGCGCCGCAGCCGGCACGGCCTGCGCTGTCAGCTGACCTATGGCGCCCATGGCGGCACGCCATCCCGTAATCCGCGAGCGTTCGTGGTAGTCCGTGGAAAGCTCTGCTCCCCAGGCATAATAGGGGATCAGCATCATGGTGACCCCCAGCGACAACACGGTTAACCAGCCGAACAGATACCACCCGTCCACCACTTCCGGGGGCATGTACAGTCGGTAAATGGCCAGCATCATCAGCGGCGTCGCCAATATCACCCAGGGTCGGCGCCGTCCCAGGCGGGTATTGGTTCTATCGCTGATATAACCCATCAGCGGGTCGGTAAACACGTCAAGCACGCGGGTAATCAGAATAAACGTGCCGACCAGCGCCAACGGAATACCCATGTCGCTACTGTAGAAACGGGGAATGAATACCGCCGCCGGGAAAATCGACATCATCACCGGCATGTCCGTCATGCCATAAAACAACAGTGTCGAGTTTTTCAGCTTTTTACTTTGGGCCAAACGGTCCCCTTCTTATTCCGAGAGTTTTCCGCGCAAGTGGCAGGATAAGGCGCTAAGACTGCGTCAGCGCCTGCACTACCTGATCGACAATCGCGTCTGCTTTTGCGCGCATCTCGTCGTCGTTCGCATCCTGAATAGGATGGTCAACGAAGATACGTTGCGCATCCAGCATGCCCAGCGCACTCGCTTGAGTTTCCGCTGCATCGACAAATTCTGACGAAGCAATGGATACCGCAGGTGTACCCTGGATTTCAAACCATACCGTGTCATGCAAACTGCACGTGGTACAGGAGCCTCAGTCAGCCAGCGCCTC
>JBCCUW010000233.1:0-6812 GCA_039196385.1 Pseudomonadota bacterium | reverse complement strand
GTAGATATTCGCAGTCTGGAAGATTACGCCCAGAACGATCCGGATGCTTATAGCTTCTCTGGTGGTCTGTGTCGCGCCAACCAGGGTTTGCTTGAGTTTGTGGAGATGTTTAAGGCGCCCATTAAAGTATTGCATCCATTGTTAACCGCCACCCAGGAAGGTAACTACAACGGAACTGAAGCCATCGGCGCGGTGCCATTTGATGGGGTTGTCCTGGCCCATTCCAACGAATCAGAATGGCAGAACTTCCGCAACAATCGCAACAACGAGGCATTCATTGATCGTGTCTATATCGTCAAAGTGCCGTATTGTCTGCGTCTGACCGACGAAATGAAAATCTACAATAAGTTGGTTAACGAAAGTTCTTTGCAGAACGCTCCGTGTGCGCCGGACACCCTGAAAATGCTGGCTCAGTTCATCGTGCTGTCGCGCCTGCGGGAGCCCGAGAATTCGAATGTGTTTTCCAAGATGCGCGTGTATGACGGCCAGAATCTGAAGGATACGGATCCCAAGGCTAAAACGATCCAGGAGTATCGCGACCTGGCTGGAGTTGACGAGGGGATGGATGGATTGTCCACCCGCTTCGCGTTCAAGATTCTATCCAAGGTCTTCAACTTTGATCCCACCGAAGTTGCGGCAAATCCGGTACATCTGATGTATGTGCTGGAACAGCAGATCGAACGCGAAAACTATCCGCAGGAAGTTCGGGAACGTTACCTGGGCTACATCAAAGAATATCTGTCGGCCAAGTACGTCGACTTTATTGGTAAAGAGATTCAGACGGCTTACCTGGAGTCCTATTCTGAGTATGGTCAGAATATATTTGACCGCTACGTGACTTATGCTGACTTCTGGATTCAGGATCAGGAATTCCGCGACCCCGAGACCGGCGATATTCTCGATCGGGCTTCGTTAAACGAAGAGCTGGAGAAGATTGAAAAACCTGCAGGGATCAGTAACCCGAAAGACTTCCGGAATGAGATCGTCAACTTTGTCCTGCGCGCCCGCGCGAACAACAATGGCAACAACCCATCCTGGCAGAGTTATGAGAAGTTGCGCTCCGTGATTGAGAAGAAAATGTTCTCCAACACGGAAGATCTTTTGCCTGTCATTTCGTTCAGTGCCAAGGCCAGCAGCGAGGAGCAGAAGAAACACGATGACTTTGTGGCGCGCATGGTGGAGCGTGGGTACACAGAAAAGCAGGTCAGATTGCTCTCTGAATGGTACATGCGGGTGCGTAAGTCGCAGTAGCAAGTTACCAACAGCCGGGACCCAGCGATGTCATATCTCATAGACCGACGCGAAAATGCGAAAAACAAGAACATGGTGAACCGCCGGCGCTTCATGGACCGCTATAAGCGGCACATAAAGAAAGCGGTGGAGAAAGCGGTGGACGAGCGCAGCATTACCGATATGCAGCGCGGCGAGGAGGTAAATATTCCGGCGCCGGACGTCTCCGAACCGGTTTTCAGTCATGGTCGGGGCGGTACACGTAGTATTGTGCACCCCGGAAACAAGGACTTTGTGGCTGGCGATCGGGTACCGCGTCCAAAGGGTGGTCAGGGCGGCGGTGGTGACGGCGAAGCGAGCGATCAGGGTGAAGGCGATGATGACTTTGTTTTCCAGCTGACGTCGGATGAGTTCATGGAGGTGCTGTTTGAAGACCTTGAATTGCCCAACATGACCAAGCGCCATCTCAAAGGCGCGGACGCTTTTAAATACGAGCGTGCCGGGTTCAGCTGCGACGGCACACCGGCCAAGTTATCTATACCGCGCACAATGCGCGCGTCGAAAATGCGCCACATAGCGCTGAATTCAAAACGTAAGAAAGAACGTGCAGCCTTGCAGGAAGCCTTGCTGGCGGCGCAGCACTCAGGAGACGAATTGACTCTGCGGCGCATCGGGCGCGCGCTTGAAGAGCTGAATCAGCGTATCCGCAAAGTCATGTTCCTGGATGATACCGATTTACGCTACAACCTCCATGTGGCGCGGCCAATGCCGACCTCACAGGCGGTGATGTTTTGTCTCATGGACGTGTCCGGCTCGATGGACCAGTCGATCAAAGACATGGCGAAACGCTTTTATCTGCTGCTGTATCTTTTTCTGCAGCGGCACTACGAACGCACTGAAATTGTCTTCATCCGTCACCATACGGTTGCCAAAGAAGTGGATGAGCAGGAGTTCTTCTACTCCCGTGAAACCGGCGGCACGGTAGTGTCGAGTGCCCTGACCCTGATGCGTGACATCATGCTTGAGCGTTATCCTGCGGACGAATGGAATATTTATGGCGCGCAGGCGTCTGATGGCGATAACTGGAACGATGACTCGCCGCGCTGTGGGTCGCTGTTGCGCGAGGACATACTGCCCCACGTTCAGCATTTTTCGTATGTTGAGATAACCCAGCGCGCGCATCAGGCTTTGTGGCAGGAATACGCCACGTTGCAGGAGCAGTTTCCGGGCGTGTTTGCGCAGCAGCATATCCGTGCGGTCGGTGACATTTTCCCGGTGTTCCGACACCTGTTTCAGAAGCGACTGGTGGCTTGAATGATGCGTCCTATCCTTGCCCAAGAACGAAAACCCATCTCCACTGGTAACGAGTGGACATTTGAACTGATTGATCGCTACGACCAGGTCATTGGTGAAATTGCAGACGAGTTCGGCCTGGATACGTACCGCAATCAGATTGAGATTATTCGTTCTGAGCAGATGCTGGATGCTTATGCGTCTATCGGTATGCCCATCGGCTACAACCATTGGTCTTTTGGCAAGCACTTTGTAGAGGCTGAGCAGGGTTATCAACGCGGCCACATGGGTCTGGCTTATGAAATAGTAATTAACTCCGATCCCTGTATCGCCTACCTCATGGAAGAGAACACGATGACCATGCAGGCGCTGGTGATAGCGCATGCGTGTTATGGTCATAACTCCTTTTTTAAGGGGAACTATCTGTTTCGCACCTGGACTGACGCGGGTTCGATTATTGACTACCTGGTTTTCGCCCGGCAGTACATCGCCCGTTGCGAAGAGCGTTATGGGGTACATGAGGTGGAGCAAACGCTCGATTCCTGTCATGCCCTGATGAACTACGGGGTAGACCGTTACAAACGCCCTTATCCGATCAGCGCGGAAGAAGAGCGGCGCCTGCAGCGTGAGCGTGAAGAGTATGTGCAAAGAAATTTGAACGATTTGTGGCGTACTTTGCCGAAGGCAGAACATTTCGATCGGCAGGAGGAAGATATTTTTCCGCGCGAACCGGAAGAGAACCTGCTGTATTTCATCGAGAAGAACGCACCCCTGCTGGAACCCTGGCAGCGCGAGATCGTCCGCATTGTGCGCAAAATAGCGCAGTATTTTTATCCCCAGCGGCAAACTCACGTAATGAACGAAGGATGGGCCAGTTTCTGGCACTACACCTTGCTCAACGAATTGTACGACCGGGGTCTTGTGACTGATGGGTTTATCATGGAATTCCTCAGTTCACACACCTCTGTGCTGACCCAGTTACCGTTTGACCACCCTGCCTACAATGGTATTAACCCCTATGCGTTAGGCTTTGCCATCTACAGCGATTTGCGGCGCATGTGCGAAAACCCCACGGCTGAAGACCGCCAGTGGTTCCCGGATATCGCCGGGGCCAACTGGCTGGAAGTATTGCCAATGGCGATGCGTGACTTCAAAGACGAGAGCTTTGTGTTGCAATTCCTGTCGCCCAAAGTGATGCGCGATCTGAAACTGTTCGGGGTGGTGGATGATGACCGTGAAGACACCATTGAAGTGCGGGCCATCCACAATGATGAAGGTTATCGACAGGTCCGGGAGTTGTTGTCCAGTCAGTACAATGTGGGTGACAAAGAGCCGAATATTCAGGTGGCCAGTGTCGACTTGCGTGGCGACCGCAGCCTGACGCTGCAGCATAATCAATTTGCGCGTCGACCTATGGGGCAGACGACTGAAGACGTCATGAAACACGTGTATCGATTGTGGAAATTTCCCGTCAAGCTGGAATCGCTGTGGGCGGGTGAAACCACGTCATCGTTCAGTGTGCCGGCGCAGCCCGAAGCAGGAGCTGATACTGCCTGACCTGGGCTTGGCTCATTTTATTGCCAATGCTGGTGGCATTCTCAGCCATCGCTACCTAAGCTAATTCCCCATGGAAAATTTAGAGTGTTATCTGGTTGGTGGCGCCGTGCGCGATGAATTGCTGGGTAAGGCTGTTAAGGATCGCGATTGGGTGGTCGTGGGCGCGTCGGTGGTCCAGATGCGGGCGCTGGGTTTCACCCAGGTCGGCCGGGATTTTCCTGTTTTTCTGCATCCTCGGACCAAAGAAGAGTACGCCCTGGCGCGGACGGAGCGTAAGCGTGGTCCGGGACACCAAGGTTTTACAGTTGACGCGCATCCAGGAGTGACGCTTCAGGAAGACCTCCAGCGTCGTGATCTCACGATTAACGCCATCGCCCGCGCAGCGGATGGGCAGATCATAGACCCCTTTAACGGCCTGGACGATTTGCGTAACGGTGTGCTGCGGCATGTTTCTGATGCCTTTGTTGAAGACCCCTTGCGCGTCTTCCGGGTGGCGCGACTGGCTGCTTCGTTACCTGCTTTTACCGTACATGTAAGCACTGCTGAGCTGATGCGACGGGTGTGTCGTTCGGACGACTTATTGGCGCTGTCGGCAGAACGTGTCTGGCAGGAACTCAGCCGGGCATTAGCGCAAATTGATGCCGCGCGATTTTTTGCGGTGCTGGAGCCGGTAGACGGCTTGCGATACTGGTTTGCAGAATTAGCCGACAAACAGGTTCAGTATCCAGCAGCGGCCCTCAGTACCGGGCAGCGGTTTGCTTTGTTGCCTCTCAGAGCGGATGAACTGCAAACTCTGGCGCAGCGCCTCAAAGTACCCAAAGGGATTGTGCAGCAGGCGCAAGATTACCGGCAATTTGGCGAGTCGCTGGTGCGCTGGTCTGACCTGTCCCCTGAACGGCTGTGTGACATGCTGTTGGCGTTGCACGTGAATCATGAGGTTGAACGTGTGGAGGAGCTGTCCCAGCTGCTCAAGCTGACTGAACCTCAGCTGGCGCAGAGCCTGGCGCAATTTCGAGCGCTGGCTGGCGCATTTAACGGCGTGGAATTGCGACCCGACAAACACATTGGGCCTGGTATAGCTTATGGTCGGGCCCTGCGCGCTATGCGCGTAGAATGGCTGGCTCAACAGCTGCGATAGATCCGCACCCCCACAGCACCCGCCTGCTTAAGTGCGTCCGGCTTGACAACTTCTACCTCAACGGCGGTCACGCCCGGTTGTCCCAGCACCATGTCAGCAATGGCTTCAACCAGGGACTCGACCAGGAGGCAGCGCTGCGCCTGTGCCAGAGCTTCTACCTCATTGGCTATCCAGGCATAGTCGACTGTATCAATCAGCTCGGTCGAGGTTGCGGCTTTGCGAATGTCGGTAAATATCTGCAGATTGATCAGGACACGCTGTGGGTGGTCCCGCTCTGCCGGGAGCACGCCAAGAATGGCCTGGATGGCCAGGTCGCGTATAAAAACTACATCCTGAGTCATGCGGGGGTCGATTCCAACGTGAGCGCCTTCAGTTCGAACATCGGCCAGCGCGGTCGCGTCTGTATCGCCAATGGGGCACGCTCGCCGGACGCCAGCCGCAGCGCACCGGCATAAGCAATCATGGCACCGTTGTCGGTGCACAGATGATTGGGTGCATAGTACACAGCGGCATCGAGATCGTTTGCCAGTTTCGCCTGCAATTGTCGATTAGCACTGACACCGCCGGCCATGACCAGATGTTGAATACCTGTTTCCTCTACGGCGCGGCGGCACTTGATAAAGAGTGTGTCGACCACAGCTTGCTCAAATGCAGTAGCAATATCGGCAATATCCTGCTCCTGCAGCGGGGCCAACTGCTGCACCTGGGTGAGTGTATGGGTCTTGAGACCGGAAAAGCTGAAGTCCAGCCCCGGCCGATCTGTCATCGGGCGCGGGAACCTGAAGCGGCTGGCATCACCCTGCTGTGCGGCGGCCGCAATTGCCGGCCCGCCGGGATAGCCAAGCCCCATCATTTTAGCGGCTTTGTCGAAAGCCTCACCAGCCGCATCGTCAACAGATTCGCCAAGCAGAGTGTAGTCGCCGAAGTTATTCACCAGCACCAGCTGCGTGTGACCACCAGACACCAGTAGCGCCAGGAAAGGCAGGGGTGGCTTGGCGGTGTCACTGAGCAGCGGCGCCAGCAGATGGGCTTCCATGTGGTGGACTTCAATCGCCGGCACCTCCAAAGCCCAGGCCAGCGTGCGACCGAAGGTTGCGCCGACGAGCAATGCGCCCATTAAGCCGGGTCCTGCCGTATAGGCAACGCCGGTGAGGTCCTGTCGCCCGATGCCTGCCTGTTGCAGTACTTCCCTGGTTAACGGCAAGATCTTGCGAATGTGGTCACGCGAGGCAAGCTCGGGCACCACACCCCCATAGTCAGCATGCAAGTCCACCTGGCTGTACAGCGCTTCCGCCAGTAAACCGCGCTGACTGTCATAGACTGCCAACCCGGTTTCATCACACGAACTTTCTATGCCTAGTACGATCACTTGGGTCTCCGCTTGAGTGGTGAGGATGGTACAGCTTGATGGCGACCAGGTCTAAGTGTAGAATGCGCGCCCCTTTGCAGGACCAAGCAGGACCCAGGCCAAAATGCCGCACGTAAAAGTCAGAGAAAATGAACCTTTCGACGTTGCCTTGCGTCGCTTTAAGCGCTCATGCGAAAAAGCCGGCGTACTTTCTGAAGTAAGGCGTCGTGAGTTCTACGAAAAGCC
>JBCCUW010000232.1:0-6814 GCA_039196385.1 Pseudomonadota bacterium | reverse complement strand
GTCGATTCGACGGCTGCAGGATCTGGAAAAGCAATCCGAAGATGGCACGTTTGAGCTGTTACCCAAAAAAGAAGCGCTGCAACGTACGCGCATGCGGCAGAAGCTGGATGCCAGTCTCGGCGGTATCAAAGATATGGGTGGCTTGCCCGATGCGCTGTTTGTGGTTGACGTCCAACATGAGCATATCGCTGTCAGTGAAGCGAACAAGCTGGGTATTCCAGTGTTCGGTATTGTAGACAGCAATAGTGACCCTGACGGCGTCGATTACGTGATCCCGGGTAACGATGATGCCATTCGCGCCATTCGTCTTTACGTTACAGCAGTCGCAGATGCGGTTGCGGTTGGGCAGAGTCAGGCCTCACTGCAGGTGGATCCGGAAGAATTTGTAGAAGTTGATGAAGCAGCCAGCGGCGCTGCGCCGGTTGCGGAAATCTCAGAAGGTGTTCGGGCGACGGTCGATCAGGCGTTTGCAGAAGAAGAGGCAGCGGCTGCACCAGCGGCGGAAGAGGCGCCCGCAGCGGATGCGGAAGCAGACGCGGACAGCAATCAGGATAAGGAGTAATTTCATCATGGCGATTACCGCAGCAATGGTAAAAGAACTGCGCGAGCGCACCGGCTTGGGCATGATGGACTGCAAAAAGGCGCTGCAGGAGACTGATGGGGACCTGGAAAAAGCGATCGAAGAACTGCGCAAATCGAGCGCGTTGAAAGCAGCCAAAAAATCTGGACGGACGACCGCGGACGGTCTGCTTGCCATTAAGGTGGCTGACGACGGTTCAAAAGGGGCAATTGTAGAGGTCAACATCGAGACAGACTTCGCTGCCAAAAATGAAAAGTTCATCGCCTTTGTCGAAAAGACTCTGGGTCTGGTGTTTGACTCTGAAGACGGTGATCTCAGCAGTATCCTGGCCGCTGGTCTCGATGCTGAACGCGAAACACTGGTGCAGGAAATTGGTGAGAATATCAGCGTGCGTCGCGCGCAACTGATGACATCGGCTGATGGCGGTATCAGCAGCTACCTGCACGGTGACAAGCGCAAAGGGGCGCTGGTCAACTTGTCAGCGAACGTACCCGAACTGGGACGCGACATCGCCATGCATGTCACTGCGCTGAACCCGATGGTAGTGCAGGGTGACGACGTACCGGCAGAAGTCTTGGCCAAAGAGCGGGAAATTTATGAAACCCAAGCTCAGGACAGCGGTAAACCGGCAGAGATCATTACCAAAATGGTTGAAGGCCGGGTGAAGAAATTCCTTAAGGAAGTCAGTCTGATCGATCAGGGTTTTGTGAAAGATCCCAATCAGACTGTTGGTGCCCTGGCAAAAGCGGCTGGTGCGCAGGTGCTGTCCTTTTCCCGTTTTGAAGTGGGCGAGGGCATTGATGTGGAAGTAGCAGATTTTGCCGCTGAAGTTGCTGCCCAGCTCAAGGAGTAACCGACTGTTTTGACCGCCTTATTGCTCAAACTCAGTGGTGAAGCACTGGGTGGAGAAAACGGCTTTGGCATCGAGCCCGACATATTGCGTCAGTTGACCCGTGATATTGGTGCACTGATCGATGCCGGCTCGAAGGTGGCAGTGGTGCTTGGTGGCGGAAACATCTTTCGCGGTCAGGCACTGGCGGCAAACGGGCTTGATCGGGTAGCGGGTGACCGAATGGGTATGCTGGCCACCGTGATGAACGGCTTAGCGTGCAGCGATTTTCTGCATCAAGCAGGTGTGGCCAATCAAGTGTACTCGGCAGTTGGTATCAGCGGTGTTGTGGCTGGATATGACCGCAATATCGCCCGCGCGGCTATGCAGCGCGGTGAGGTCGTGATCTTATGTGGTGGCACGGGCAACCCCTATTTCACAACTGATACAGCCGCGTGTCTACGCGGCATTGAGTTGGGGGTGGACGTTGTGGTTAAGGCCACTAATATTGACGGAGTATACAACGCGGACCCGAAAGTGGATCCGGATGCCACCAGATTCGATACCATTACTTATGATGAAGTGGTGCGTCGGGAACTGGCCGTCATGGATTTGACCGCCATAGTACTTTGCAAAGAAAACGACATGCCTCTGGTGGTGTGTGATATCAATGCGCCCAATGCTCTTGTAGAAATTGCCAGAGGCAGTACAGTCGGCACGCGGGTCGTCAAGTCAACGACCTGATCGATCTCGCGTATCGAGCGAGTGGGAGGCGCTTTATGATTAATCTGCAGTTAGGAATCGCTTGTGATAGATGAAATTCTTGAAGACGCTAACGAGCGCATGGGCAAGTCTTTAGAATCTTTGCAGACCGCGTTTGCGCGTATTCGTACCGGGCGGGCTAACCCCTCGTTGCTCGACAGTATCAGCGTTGAGTACTACGGTGCCAAGACGCCCCTCAGCCAGGTGGCATCCATTGCGGTTGAGGATGGCCGCACGCTGACGGTCTCGCCATGGGAAAAGCCGCTCGTGCCAGAGATCGAAAAAGCCATTCTCAAAAGTGATCTGGGCATCACGCCGGTATCCAGCGGCGATGTCATTCGCATTCCGCTGCCGCCATTGACTGAAGAAAATCGCCGGGATCTGGCACGTCAGGCGAAGCAGGAAGCAGAAAACGGTCGCATTGCCATTCGCAATATCCGCCGCGACGCTATCGCTGATATTCGTGAGCTGGCCAAAGAAAAAGAGGCCACTGAAGACGATGCCCGTCGTGCCGAAGACCGCATACAGGCGTTCACTGACGCGCGTGTGGCAGAGGTAGATGCAGCTCTGGCCGCCAAAGAATCGGATTTGATGGAAATCTAGCACCATGCATGCTGCGCCAGGGGCGCGGTTATTCAAACCGGGTGAACGCAAGCTATGACCACCGACCCGCATTCAACTGCACCAGCACAAAACACAACCGAGCCGGCCCTCAGCCAGATGCCTCGCCACATCGGCATCATTATGGACGGCAATCATCGCTGGGCAAAACGACGCATGTTGCCGGGCGCTGCGGGGCATAGAGCCGGAGCCAAGATGTTGCGGCGGATTGCCGAAACCTGCGCAGAGCTGCAGGTGCAGTATCTGACTCTGTTTGCTTTCAGCACAGAAAACTGGCAGCGGCCCAGTGGTGAGGTAAATCTGTTGATGGATCTCATGCGGCATGTCATGGACAACGACCTGGCTGAACTGCATAGGCGCGAAGTCAGGCTCAGAATCATTGGTGAGCGCAACAAATTTGCCCCGGACATACGTAAAAAAATGGCGGAGTGTGAAGCGCTGACGGCAAATAACCAGAAGCTGCATCTGAATGTTGCTGTGAATTTTGGCGGACGTTGGGATATTGTGCATGCCGCTCGACGTCTCGCCGAGCAGGTCCAGGCGGGTGAGCTGCATCCCGCAGACATTGATGAGAGCACATTTTCTGCGTTAACGTCGCTGGGCAGCCTGCCCAATCCGGATCTGCTCATCCGTACGGGTGGAGAACATCGCATCAGTAATTTTCTGCTATGGGATCTTGCCTATACAGAGTTCTATTTCACTGATACCTACTGGCCCGACTTTGATGAAAGCTGCTTGCGTGCCGCCGTGGATGAATATGCGCAGCGAGCAAGGCGTTTTGGTGGGAGAAGCTGAGCGCCGGTTATGATGCGCAGGGGAGACGCAGTCATGGGCAAGACAGATCAGCGCGAACGGGAAAGCATGAGAGGCGGACGCTAGTGTTGCGCAACAGGATCATTACGGCACTCATTCTTGCCCCGCTGGCTTTAATGGCGATTTTTCTTTTGCCGACCTTCTGGTTTGCCGTGCTGTTTGCCGCAGTTGCAGGGCTTGCCTGTTATGAATGGGCCGGCTTGTGCGGACTGTCCCGGGTACCCCTGAAATGTCTCTATGTTGGGGTTTTCGGCGTGGCTGCGGCCTCTCTTTACACTAACCCAGAGCTGCATGGCGGCATATTGCTCAGTGCGTGTGTGTTGTGGGGGCTGGCTGTTGTTGCTGTGCTGCTCTATCCGCGTCTCGCCAGCCTATTCAGGCAGCCACTGCTGGTTGGCCTGATTGGTCTGTGGATGGCGCTGGCGGCCTGGTTGGCGCTGTTGTCGCTGCGCAACCTTGAGGATGGCAGCATCTGGCTGCTGTGGATGTTTATTCTAGTTTGGGGTGCTGATATCGGCGCGTACTTTGCCGGGCGGGCGTTCGGCAAAACAGCGCTGGCTCCGGCGGTCAGCCCCGGTAAGACCTGGGCTGGCGCAGTGGGTGGATTTCTCCTGGCCGGTGTGTTGTGTGGCGGCGCCGTCTTATGGTGGCAGGAACAACCTTTATTTTGGCTGGCGGTGACCTTTTTACTAATTATCGTGTCTGTATTTGGAGACCTGTTTGAAAGTCTCTTGAAACGCGCAACGGGGGTTAAAGATTCAGGCCACATACTGCCAGGTCACGGAGGTATGCTGGATCGTATCGATTCGCTGCTGGCGGTTGCGCCGGTATTTGCCGCGATTCAGGTTTATGGGGTATTCAGCTAGTGTTCAGTGACTGCCTGGCTCCATCAAAGCGTGTGCTGTGGCGTTAACATAGGGCTAACTTATGCAAGCCGACTTCATTATTTACATTCTGGCATTTTTGGGCGTTCTGGCCATATTGGTGACGTTCCACGAGTTTGGCCATTACATTGTGGCCCGTTGGTCCGGCGTGCAGGTGGTCAAGTTTTCGGTAGGGTTCGGTCGACCCATCTGGTCTTATACCGATAAGCGCGGTACCGAATTTGCCGTAGCGGCAATTCCGCTGGGTGGTTTTGTGCGCATGCTGGATGATCGTGATCCCAGCCAGACCGAGCAAGCGCTGCCCGGTTATGTGCCCTACATGGACTTACACCCGGCCTGGCGCATCGCTATTGCTTTGGGCGGTCCGGTGGCGAACTTCATCCTGGCCATTATGGTGTACTGGCTGCTACAGGTGGCCGGCGTCATGAACGTTGCCCCCATGGTGGGTGTGCCGGCGCCGGACTCAGTGATCGCCCGGGCAGGCTGGCAGAGCCCTGCGCAAATCATGGCGGTAGATGGTGCAGAAGTGGGCGGCTGGCAGGATGTTGGCCTGGCTTTAACCGACCGTCTTGGTGAAACGGGTAACATTGCCTTCTCCTTGCGGGATGTGCAGTCCGGGCGCATGCGTCAGGTGGACGTACCCATCCTTAATTGGCATGAAGGGGTGGGTGAGCCGGATATTCTAGGCTCGCTAGGCATCGACCAGGCTGTTCTGCCCCTTATCGGTGGCGTACAGCCCGAAACGCCAGCGGCAAGGGCGGGTCTGCAGACCAATGACTGGATTCAAGCGGTTGATGACCGCCCGGTACTGAGTTGGTCAGACTGGGTCAATGAGATTGAAGCCAGCGCTGACAAGCGCATTACCTTGTTGCTCTATCGAGACGGACAACTGCGCAACATTGACGTGACCCCGGCAGCAGCTCAACGTGCTGATGGCAGTACAAAAGGGTCGTTGGGCGTGTATCCGCCTGTAATTGAAATGCGCAAAGGGCCATTGGAGGCCATTCCGGGTGCTTTTGTCGATACCTGGGAGAAGACACTGATGACCCTCGGTATAGTGAAAAAGATGTTTACTGGCCAGGTATCGGTAAAGAACCTGTCCGGGCCGATCAGCATTGCGCAGGTAGCTGGTGACTCCGCCAAGTATAGCTGGCGGTCGTTTGTTACAATTCTGGGTTTTTTGAGTATCTCTCTGGGTGTGCTCAACCTGCTGCCAATTCCCATTCTGGATGGCGGCCAGGTGGTTTACAACAGCGTGGAATGGGCGATGGGAAAGCCGGTTCCAGAGCGCATCCAGATTCTGGGGGTGCAGGTTGGGGTGCTACTGGTAGGTACCATGCTGATTTTTGCCACCTACAATGACCTGTTGCGGTTGTTCGCTTGAACACTGCGGGTTAAAAGTCGTACAGAAATAAGAAGTGATTATGGGGTTGTACAGCTTGTTGGGGATGAGTCATCACATGGAACGAGCAGGAAATGGGCGGCAAAGCTGGAAGTACCTGAGGCAACACATCAGCTGGCCGCTTTTGTGCAGTTGCCTGGTGCTCGGTGGATGGTCATTTAGCGTCAGTGCACAGCCGTCGCCACTGACGACAGACACTTTTCAAATTACGGACGTGCGCCTGCAGGGGTTGCAGCGGGTCTCTGCGGGCACCGTATTCAACCTGATCCCCGTAGGCGTGGGTGATCGTGTTGACCAGCTTGGTATGCGTAATCTGATGCGTCAGTTGTTCCGCTCAGGCTATTTCCAAGACATCAAGTTGGCGCGCGATGGCGGTGTTTTGATTGTCACCCTGGCCGAACGTCCGGCCATCGAGAGTATTGAGCTGGATGGCAACAAGGCCATCGAGACAGAAGCGCTGCTAGAAGGACTGAGCCAGCAGGGCTTGCGGGAAGGAGAAATATTCAAACAGGCCACACTCGAGCGAGTGGGTCTCGAATTGGAGCGCCAGTACGTTTCCCAAGGGCGTTACGGGGCGACACTGGACACTGAAATTGAAGAACTGCCTCGCAACCGGGTGGCGATCAAAATTGTCATCGAGGAAGGTAAAAACTCGGGTATTCGGCACCTTAACATTGTTGGCGCCGAGGATTACACCGTTCCGGAGTTGCTGGATAAGTTTCAGCTGCAGCACCCCAGCCTGTTGTCGTTCTACCGGAACGACGACAAATATGCGCGGGAAAAGCTCTCCGGAGATCTCGAGACGCTAGAAGCGTATTACAAAGACCGCGGTTATGCCGACTTTGACCTGACCGGCACCCAGGTCAGCATCACCCCTGATCGGCGCCAAGTCTACATTACCATTGCCATTAAGGAAGGTGGAG
>JBCCUW010000231.1:0-6814 GCA_039196385.1 Pseudomonadota bacterium | reverse complement strand
GGCCTACGCGGATGAGCAAGGCATCATTAAAAAGTGGGCAGATAAGTACGGCATTGAAATAGAAATTGTGCAGTTCAATGACTACATCGAATCCATTAACCAGTACACCGCCGGAGAATTCGAAGCATGCGCCATGACAAACATGGATGCGCTGACGATTCCCGCAGCAGGCGGTGTGGATACCACCGCACTGGTCGTCGGCGACTTCTCCAACGGCAACGATGCCATTGTGTTGAAAGAGTCTGACTCTCTCGCTGATATCAAAGGCCAGCGCGTGAACCTGGTGGAACTCAGCGTATCTCACTACATCCTGGCACGCGCCCTGGAAAGCGTGGGACTTACAGAAAAAGACGTCACCGTGGTGAACACGTCTGATGCCGATATGGTTGCCGCATACACGACCGACGAGGTGACTGCCGTAGCGGCGTGGAACCCGGGGCTCAGCGAGATCCTTGCCATGCCCAACAGCAACAACGTATTTGATTCCACCCAGATCCCTGGCGAGATCATCGACATGATGATGGTCAAAACGGATGTCATCAAAGAACACCCGGAGCTGGGCAAAGCCCTGGTTGGCGCCTGGTATGAGGTGATGGGTATTATGAGCGGTGACGACGAGAAAGCGATCGACGCCAAGACTTTTATGGCCACCAAGTCGGGCACCGATCTGGCAGGTTATGAGTCACAGTTGGCCAGTACCCAGATGTTCTATAAGCCGGAACAGGCGCTGGCGCTGATCAATGATGAGAAGTTGTTTCAAACCATGGAATACGTGGCCAATTTCTCCCTCGAACACGGCCTGTTGGGCGAAGGCGCTACCGATTCCGGTTACATCGGCATTGAAATGCCTGCCGGTATTTTTGGCGACGAAAACAACGTGCAGCTGCGCTTCGACCCCACATTTGCCACCATGGCGGTGAACGGCGAGCTATAAACTCTCTTCAAAACACGGAACATCCGGCGGTAGTTCCACCCAGAGCTGCCGCCGGCTGATCCACTCAGTGAAAGTGATGCACATACCACTTTGTTTCGGGATCTGTAAATAACGCTCGGACATGTTTGTCCCGGGAGTCGCGCAGGAAAGCGGGGCCGTTGAACGTGGTACGGAAACAGAACGATTTCGGGAGGTCTGTGTAAACGGAGCGCGGCGGAGCACCGTAACGAATGTTTTTCAAGCGCATCCCCGCCTCATGCGTGTGAAAGAACACCGTATTAATCCCGATCTCCTCCAACAGAAACCATAGCGTTGCGGTTAGGATTGTACGCGGCCAGTTGCCGGCGGTCGGTTTCAAATAGTGTTCATAATAATTCTGCCAGGCCTCTTTTTTGTCGATCCACTTTGATTACGCATAGTACTTCACGTCGCGGATCCAGTCGGACTGTATCTCTTCAATCAACGCTTCACTGCGGTTCAGATCCAGATCGATACGCGCCCAGGCCAGGGTCAGTTCATCTGGCGGCGCCACCGGGTGAAATGCCTCATTGGTGTAGCGTTGCCAGTTGTCAATATTGCGTGCCAAAGCCCGCTTATGCGACGCGGGTAAATTGAGCTGCAGCACCAGACTATGCCCGAGCCGGGTGACCTGATGCCAGGCACGCTGGGGTTTGTCGCTGCTCCCGGGCCAGATGTCTAGGGTCAGTCGATATCCATCAACACGATCCGGCCAGGCATCGCGGAAGTCGCTGGCTACCAGCGTCGCGCGACCGGTGTCAGCAAGTACCTGTTTAACCAAAGGTCTATTCAACAGGGGCGCCAGGTGCGATTTCTTCAGCTCACTGACCGCGGCTTCACCCTGCTGCAGGTAACGGGTCAGCAACAGCACCGCATAACGATCTGGAAAGTCATAGAACACAGTGCGCCCGCTCGGCAACGCGGCACGCACAAACTCTATATCCTGCTTATCCATCGCGTCGACTGTAAATGTGGTAATTGGCATGCCAGCTTACCCTATCCAGACTCACCTGCTGCGCCCATTCGGTGCTGTCGCGGGTAATGTTGTAAATACGGCTGCGTGTGTAAATGGGCGTGTCGGGGGATTGAGGCAACACAATCACCGAGGTGTAGTGCACCTCCCCGTTGGAAAACACCGGCTGATAGGCCGTCGCACCCGCCGCCGCATCCAGCGCCGCAACGTGCCACTGCCGGGTCATGGGTGCATAGGTATACAGCGCTGTACCGGCCCGGAACGTATCGCCGTTTGGCCCATAGTTATAGAAGTCCTCCTGAATGACTCGATCTTCCAGGGTGTAACGCGCTGAAACCCGGCCGCTGGAAACATCTGCCGGTTTCCCTTGTCCATCAAAGCTGGTGCGCACCAGTTCCCATTGCCCCAGCAGGAAGTCAAAAGCCCCATCCGACCGAATAGTGGGACCCTGCTGATAGGCGCTGGCCAGCTGGGCCTCAAGGCCGGATTTTAAGTCGAAGACAGCGTCGATGTTTTCCATAAGCGATACCCCGGGTTCATAAGCAAATTGCATCCAGCCTGGATTGTAGTCTAGGGTCCTTACCCCACAGTCAAGCCAATTTGAATAAGAGTTGAACAATGTTGATTCAAAGCTTCTGCCGTCGCGCCAACGTCAGTAAAGACACCGTCAGGCACTACGAATCGCTGGGTTTGCTCAAACCACAACGGGTTAATGCAGGTACTCGTCACTACCGGCATTACGACGACACACACCTGGAACGCATTGAGCTCATCCGCATCGGCGCACAGGCAGGCATGACTCTGCGCAGTATGAAACCGTTGTTGGATCAACTCATGGCCGGTGAGTTTTCCTTTGCGGAACAACGTCGCATTGTGCACACTCAGCTGGCTGAAATAGACGCAAAGATCGTTGCGCTACAAACTGCTCGCGTCCAGTTGGAACATCAGTTTGCACGTATCGATGCGCGCGAAACAGCGGCGCTTCATCAACCACACATCAGCGGACAGAAGTGATGCAACTGGAAAAAAACTGGACACTGCCCTTTCCCCTCGACATGGTGTACGCCGCCTGGGTGTCATCAGACACGGTTATCCCTCCGGCTACACGGATGGACGTGCAACCGGAAGTCGGCGGACACTACCGCTTGTTTATGGAAAGCCCGGACTTCAGCGCCACCAACGAAGGTGAGTTTTTGCTTGTGGAGGCACCGCATCGGGTGATCTACACGTGGGAGTGGAACGCTGATGGCGAAGTCACCACCATTGATGTCAGATTCTCCAGCGTTGCTGAGGGTACTCAAATCCTGTTGTCACACGCCGGCTTTTCCAGCTCAGACAGCCTGACGAATCATGACAACGGGTGGGATGCGTATATGGAAGGTTTTGTTGAGCACCTGGCAACTACGACTTAACGGAAGTCTTCATCGGGTTGCCAACGCGTCACCTGGGCCCACCAACTCGCCGCCTGATACACTGTGTCCATGTAGGGGTCCTTAATCGCGTAGTAGGCCTCGACATCATCGGCAAAACGCTCAGCCAATGCTTGCTTAATGGCCTGATACGCATGCCGCGCCGCTGGCTCATGGCGCAGGTAATCGCGAAACAGCAGCGGATACTGCTGATTGAGCCGCCCTGCTTCCCGCACATGTACGTGCGCTCGCCGCTGGCCTTCCGGCTGCACAAAAAAGCGCTTGGCCAACTGTTCTGATCTGTCCGGCACGCCAACAAGATTATCCCAGACGTTCGGCGTCTCCCGATAACCGGCCTGTGCCAACGACCCACTGACCTCGTCATTCGCCAGTGCAACCACGGTGATTTGCAGGTCAATCACATCTTTGGCGGCCAGCCCCGGTACGGCGGTTGAGCCAATATGGTCGATGCGCAGCACAAGATCACCCAGCAGTGCGCGCAGCGAGGTCGCAATTTCAGCAAATTCTTGTGCCCAGAAGGGTTGATAGTCGTGGATTACGATCTTGGTCATGCCGCTATTCTAGCGCCGGATTGCCCGACACGCTGAGCAATTCGCTTCCGCCTGTTCGAGTATCCACGTAAAATTTGCGTGATCAGCAGTAACCAGAGGAATTGTCGTGACCAAGCCAAGGATTGCCATCAACGGGTTCGGACGTATTGGCAGAACCATCACCCGCATCGCCAAACTCCGTAAACACTATGACGTGATTGCGATTAACGATCTCGCCCCAATTGACGACCTGGCTTACGCTTTTAAGTACGACTCGATCCACGGCACTTATCCCGGGGAAGTGACAATCGACAGTTCGCGCCTGGTCATTGATGACGACGCTTTTGAGGTGCTCAATCAATCCACTATCAGCGACCTGCCCTGGGGTGATCTCGGGGTGCAATACGTGATCGAAAGCACCGGCCGCTATCGCAAGCTGGCGGAGTTGGAACAGCACCTGGACCAGGGCGCACAGCGGGTGGTGGTCACCGTGCCCACCCGGGATCCGCTGGAAGCCACCCTGGTCACGGGCGTGAACGACCATGTGGTTACCCCGGACAGTCGCATCATCAGCAACGCCAGCTGCACCACAAACTGCGCAGCCCCCATTGCCAAAATCCTGGATGAGCAGTTTGGTATTCGTCACGGCCTGCTGACCACCGTGCATGCCTACACATCAGACCAACGCCTGGTGGACGCTCCGCACTCAGACAAACGGCGGTCGCGCAGCGCCGCGCTGAATATTGTACCCACGTCTACGGGTGCCGCCCGGGCAATAGGCGCCGTACTGCCGAACCTGGACGGTAAGTTGGATGGCATGGCGCTGCGGGTGCCGGTTCCGGATGGCAGCCTGATCGATATGACCGTTGAACTGCAGCAGGACGTTACCGAAGCGCAGGTGAACGACGCGGTGCGTGCCGCGGCGGAAGGTCCGATGCGCGGCATTGTCAGCTACTGTACCGACCCAATTGTGTCCACCGACATTGTCGGTAACGGCCATTCCAGCATTTTCGACGCGGCCCTCACCCAGGTGATTGGTCAGCGTATGGTGAAGGTCATCAGCTGGTACGATAACGAGTGGGGTTACAGCACCCGGGTGGAAGAATTGATTCAGCGCATTGCAGAATTTGATGCCTGACACGGCCCTCAGCCCAGCCACCTGTGCACAGATCTGCGCACAGCTTGCCCGCGACAGCACCTACGTGCGGCACTGGCCACTTACAGGTGGTGTATCTGCACACACAACGGCCATCGAGATGCGGCAGGCTGGCGATGCTGTTCGTCATGTGGTGGTGCGACGTCACGGCGACGCATCATTTAAGGATCATCATGCAGACGTTACGCAGACGGAGTTTAACCTGCTGCAGGCCCTGCACAACGCCGGCCTGAGTGTGCCCCCACCGCTCCTCGTGGATGCGTCTGGCAGTTTGTTACCCTCCCCGTTTCTGGTGATGGAACTGATTGCGGGGACCAGCCATGTTGCCACTGCGCACATACCGACGGCACTGGCGCAAATGGCGGATTTCCTTGCACAACTGCACCAACTGGACCCAGAGCAACTCAACCTGCCAGTTTTGCCGACCGGTGACGATCCTATCCAGGGGGCTCTACGCTACATACCGGATACAGCCGAGCTACGGCAGTTGCGTGGCGCGCTGCAAGACTGGACGTTAAGACCAGCATCTGCTCGTTTGTTGCACGGTGACTTCTGGCCGGGCAATGTCCTGTGGCAAGATCAACAGCTGGCAGCGGTATTGGATTGGGAAGACGCGAGTGTCGGGTCACCCTTGTCAGATCTTGCCGCAAGCCGCTGTGAGCTGCATGTGGCTTACGGTTCCACTGCAGTTGAGACATTTACCCAGCGATATAGTGAATACGGTAACGGAGATGCACACACGGACTCATACGCCGACGCATATGCGCACCATGCCGACCTGGCGGTGTGGGAGCTGTATGCTGGTTACGCCGCCCTGAGTTCTCTACACGCCTGGGGCCTGCCGGCGAATCAGGAGCAGCACCGGCGCCAACGCACCACCGAGTTTGTACAACGCGCTGGTCGTCAATTATTGGCCTGACGGCGCCAGACTTCGCGGCCGTCCTTAATCGTGGTCATGACTTCGATCTGATTGATTTTCATCGGATCAATGCTGAGTGGATTATCCGACAGCACCACTAAGTCTGCACGCTTACCTACCTCAATGGATCCTTTGCTGTCTTCTTCAAAATGCTGCCGGGCACTCCACAACGTGATCGCCTGCAGCGCTTCCAGAGGCGTGAGCCGTTGGTCAGCGCCAATCACCGCACCGCTACGGGACACACGATTAACGGTTGCCCACATAACCTGCATAAGATTAGGCAGTGCAACCGGCGCATCGCTGTGGCTGGTGACCGGCAGACCCAGGTCCAAGGCCGCACGCATCGGGGAGATGCGATTGCCCAACGTCTCACCGATGATCTGTTTGTGCCAGTCACCCCAGTAAAATGTGTGCATCGGGAACAAAGACGCAGTGATCTGCAGAGGCACCATTTGCTCCAGCTGATCCTGGCGGACGTACTGACCGTGGATCAGCGTTGTCCGTCGATCGCCTTCGCCGTGCGCCTGGGCTGCTGCACGCACCGCTGCCAGCATCTGATCAATCGCTGCGTCGCCGTTGGCATGCACTATAACCTGCCAATCTTCAGAGTAGGCCTTCGCCACTGCGGCTTGTGCTTCCTCATCTGCAATGGCCGGGTAACCCAGATAATCCGCGTTCTGTCCCTCCGGAGGCAGCAGATAGGGTTCGGTGCGCCAGGCCGTGCGTCCCTGCGGCGAGCCATCCAGGGTGATTTTCATGCCACCCACGCGATAGCCGTTGCGATATTGGCGGCTGTGCCATACTGATTCCAACGGGGCCGGTTCGGTGTAGTCGATATAACTCACAACATCTAT
>JBCCUW010000230.1:0-6819 GCA_039196385.1 Pseudomonadota bacterium | reverse complement strand
TATGTCTGCGGCACGCAACAGGTGCCGCGCCGGATCGCCCGGCACCGGTTCAGGTTCGAAGGGTGTTTCAGCGTCTTTTTGGCGGCTCAAAGTCTCTTCTCACTAGTTACTTCTCACTTCTCACGTCTCCCGATTGCTCAGTCACGGTTGAGGATAGCGGCCAGATTCTCCAGCAGGGCCTGGTTCTCCTCAGGTTTGCCAACCGTGATGCGCAGCTTGTCCTGCAAACCGGGCATGCTGAAGTAGCGTACCAGTATGCCATTGGCTTTCAGTTGCAGATAAATTTCCTCCGCTGTCACTGGCAGTGCTGGAGGTACGGTCGCCAGAATAAAATTGCTCTGGGTGTCCGGGCTGGGCAGGCCCAGTTGCGCCAGATTATTCTGCAACAACTGACGATGTTCGCGCACCTGGGCCCAGGTGTTTTGCGCGTAGGCTAGATCGTTCACGGCGGCCTGGCCAAGGGTCTGACTGATCAGATCAACGTTGTAGCTGTCCCGCGTCTTGTTCAGAATCGGGAGAATCAGGTCGGGGTGTCCAAGCAGGTAACCCAGGCGTAAGCCCGCCAGGCTATAACCTTTGCTGAAGGTGCGCAGGATGAGCACGTTATCGTGCGCCTGCAACAAACTGCTGCAATCGTATTCGAGCTCGGGGTCCACAAAATCGGCGTATGCCTCGTCGATCAGCAACAAGCCGTTCAACTGCGCAGCCATATCGGCCAGAGCACTGGCCGGTAAGAGGGTGCCGCTAGGCGCGTGGGGGTTAACGACGCAGGTCAGCTGCGCCCCGGCGTTGTTCAGTTGCTGACAAAATGTATCAGGGTAATTCCAGTTCTCCTTTAGGGCCACGCGACAGATGCTCGCGTCCTGAATCTCGGCGAGCACGGGGTAAAGGGAATAGCTGGGTTCCGCCATGCCAAAGACCTGGCCCGGCGCCACAAAAGTGGTCAGCGCCAGGCGCAACGCTTCATCACCGCCGTTTGTGACCACGATGTGATCTGGCGTTAACCCGTGCAGCTCAGCCAGCAGGTTGCGGAGGGGGTCTGCCGTGGCCTGGGGATAAATGCGCAGACGGCTGATATCTACACCCTGCAGTGCCTGTTGCACCGCTGGGCTGGGTGGATAAGGGTTTTCGTTGGTGTTTAGCTTTATGGTGCGGCTGTCGTCAGGTTGCTCACCAAAACTGTATCCCTGCATAGCCTGAATGTTGGGGCGTTCAAAGCGGCTCATGCGGTAGGTTCACCCCTGCGATCATCAATTTGTTCTTCACTTTCCCCACCAACTTGATTGTTGCTCTGCCCATCAGTTGGCTCGTTGACGAAGTCTTCACGGTGTGCCGGTCCCAGCAGATAGGCTAACCATTGGGTGTTTGGGTTAGCCTCCAGGGCAATTTTTGCGGTCATCGTCAGCGGGACCGAGAGCAACATGCCAACCGGTCCGAGTACCCAGCCCCAGATGACCAGCGATAAGAACACCACGAGAGTGGACAACCCCAGACCGCGCCCCATGAATTTTGGTTCCACCACGTTGCCCATGATGATGTTGGTGGCGAGAAAGCCGATCCCCACAATGCCGGCAACGCCGGGTCCCAGCTGAATCAAGGCCAGGAGCACGGGTGGCACGGCCGCAATGATGGAGCCGATGGTTGGCACGTAATTCAATAGGAACGCCAGCAAGCCCCAGAGGATCGGAAAGTCGACCCCCAAGGCCCAAAGAAACAGGGTAATGACCAGGCCCGTCGCAACGCTCACGGAAGTTTTGATGGCGATGTAGCGATTGACGTTTTCCGCAAACCGCGAAAAGTGTGGCAGATCCCGGTCCGGGTCTTTGAGAATATCGGACAGTTTGCGCGGGAAGCTGGCCGCCTCGGCCAGGATGAAGATCACGGTGAGTATGATCAGAAAGCTGTTGCTGAGCACGCCGCCCAGTCGCGCCAGCGTGGTACCGGCCATCTGGAGTGCGGAGTTGGGTGAAAAATTGGCCAGTACCGATTGAATGTCAATGTTGATACCGAGCGGGTCGATCAGCGGTTGAACCACACGCTCGAACTCACCCTGCAACACCAGCAGACGGCTCTGGTATTGGGGTAACTGCGCGGAAAAATCTGACGCGGACTGCGCCACCAGGGCGCCCAGCAGCATAACCAGCACGACAATGGCGATCATTACGCCGGGCAGGGCAAACGCAGCGGGCACACCTTTGCTCTGCATCCAGAACATCGGTGTGGCGGCAATGGTGGCGATAAAGGTGGCCAGCAGAAAGGGCACCATCAGGTCTTGTGAGGCTTTTAGGCCAGCGGCAATAATCACCAGAGCCGCCAGAATCAGAATACCGTTGCCGCGAATTGGGTTGGATGCTGTCATGGGCGCAACTTAACTGAAAGGCTGCCGATTGGCGAGGCTGGGTAGCTCTTCGCGTACTTTTATAACAGCTTGCGGATCAAGCAACGCACAGGCGAAACCATCCCCTTCCGGCCATTCGGCCACAATCTCACCCCAGGGGTCGACGATCAGACTGTGTCCATAAGACGCACGGTGTTTGCTGTGCTGACCGTGCTGTGCCGGTGCAATCACATAACACTGACTTTCAATCGCCCGCGCCCGCAACAAGGTGTGCCAGTGCATTGCACCAGTGGTGGCGGTAAATGCTGAAGGTACCGAGACGGCTAGAGCACCTTTGTCAGCCAGAGTCTGATACAGCATGGGAAAACGCAGGTCGTAACAGACAGTGAGCCCCAGCGGGCCGAAACAGGTGTCGGCAATTACGGCCTGTGTCCCCGCCTCGGTGTGTCTTGATTCCATCAGTTGCGGGCCATCACTGATGTTCACATCAAATAGATGAATTTTGCGATAGGTAGCGCTGACATTACCGTTGTGATCAAGATATACGCTGGTGTTATAGCAGCGTTCCGGCTGTCCCGGCACGCTTTCGTGAAAACCTCCCAGCAGCAGTTCGCAGCCCAGCTCCTGCGCCAGCGCCTGGCAATGGGCCAGAATGGGGCCGCCATCCGGCAGCGGTTCAAGGATGGCCTGTTTGTCGCGATGGGATCCCAGGTAAGCAAATGCTTCTGCCCAAGTGATTATGTCAGCCCCGGCCTCTGCGGCTTCGCGACTGAGCCGGCTCAGGGTCTGCAGGTTGGCCGCCACGTCGGTGCCTGCACAGTGTTGAACTACCGCCACCGTGGTTTTGCGCGTTGGGGGTGGCGTCGGTTGCGTCGCCGTCACTGATTGAATCCTTTTTCTGTAGCGCTGCTGATCAGTTTGCCAGCAGGCCGTGAATTTTAGCGACTAATTGATCGGAGTTCAGGGGTTTCTCAAACACGCTGGCGATGCCAGCGCTGGTCACCTCGTTAGCGTCCAGGTTATTCACGTTACCGGTGGTCAGAATAACCGGCAGTTCGGGTCGCAGGGCATGGATGTCCTCGGCGATTTCCAGCCCGGTACCCTGAGGCATGAGGTGGTCGGTGATGACCAGGTCAAAACCGTGTGGATCGGTGACAAAGGTGGCCAGCGCTTCTGTGGGCATTTGGGCGTGTGTGGTATTGAAATCGTTTTCTGCCAGCAGCGTGGCCAGGTAGGCGGCGACGGAAGGATCGTCCTCAACCAGTAGAATGCGTTTTGCGTCCCGCACGCCAACTGGCGCAGCTTTAACTGGCAGGTAGATACTGAAGCGGGCACCGCCTTCAACCCGGTTGCTCGCGTGAATGTGGCCGCCGTGTTCATGCACAATACCGTGCACGACTGACAGTCCCAGCCCTGTGCCCTGGCCAATTTCTTTGGTGGTTTGAAAGGGGGTAAACAATTGACCCGCGTTACCGGCAATGCCCTCGCCGGTGTCTTCGACCTTGAGCACTACATAATCCCCGGAGAAGCGATTCATGCACGAGGTGCAGTGCAGATCGTCGAGGCGTGTCGTACCCAGCGTGATATCGATGCGCCCGCGGTTGTGCATCGCTTCAGCGGCGTTAACCGACAGATTAACCAGAACCTGCTGGATCTGTTCTGGGTCCATATGCATGTGCAACGGCTGCCTGGGTGGATGCGTGAATATCTCTACAGTTGCTGGCAGGCTGCCGCGCAGCAGGGCTGCCGCGTTGCTAAGCGTTTCTGCCAGGTTCAACTGTTGTGGCGCCGGGGGCGCGTTACGGCTATAAACCAGTAACTGTCTGACCAGCTCCGCTCCGCGTTGGCCGGATTTTTCGATTTCCTGCAGATAGCGCAGCACCCTGCCTTTGTCGGCCAGACTGTCAGGGTCGCGGGCCAATTCGGTGAACCCCAGGATACTGGCCAGAATATTGTTGAAGTCGTGGGCGAACCCACCGGCCAACTGGCCCAGGGTGCGCAGCTTTTGTGCCTGCTGCAGCGATTTCTGCAACTGCCGATGCTCTTCAGCAAGTGACTTGGCAGCGCTGAGTTCCTGATTGCGGCGACGTAGGTCCTGTGAGTGGCGAAACGCGGCCCATCGCGCGCGTTCGGATTCGCGCAAGCGCCGGCTCAATGCAATGGAAAATAGCGCCAGTTCCAGCATGGAGCCGATGTGGATGCTGTGATGCAGGATGGATGTGGGGGTCAGGATGCCAAACAGCATCAGTATGTGGGTAAAGCCGCCGATGACAAACATGCTGTTGGCCAGCAGGAATAGATTGGCATTGGGAAAGCGCCGGGCGGTGAAGTACAGGCTGTTGCCCAGCAGGAAAGCCAGGGCCACGCCGCTGATGGCGGTCTGCAGCATATAGCCAAGTGCCGACGGTGCCACAGCGATATTCAAACCGAGCAACAGGCCGGTGCACTGCAGTGCCCTGTGGGCCAGGCTGAGACGCCGGCTGTGATGGCGGACGTTGAGAAATCTATGGCTCAGCTCAAGCAGGAAACACACCAGGCCCGCCCAGCCCACCGGCAACATCAGTTGATTCACGGCGGGGTCGTTTGGCCATAGAAACATGGAGCCACTACCGTCTGCCACGGTCAGAAAGGCAATCAGGCTCAGGGTATACAGCGAAAATGCGATGTAAGTCTTGTCGCGGGTGCCGAAGAACAAGGCCACGTTATACAACAACAGAATGAGCACGATGCCGTAGTACATGCCGAGGAAGGTCATCAGGCGGGTACTGAACGCTGAATATTCTGCGGGTGTGGTCAGGACGACCGGATAAATTGCTGCTGTGTAGCCGGTGTCGCGGATATACACCTGATCCGCGCCGGCAGGTATGGGAAAGGCAAATCCCGTCGTTGCCAGGGGGCGTTGTTTGAACGGCCTTGCCGTACCGGCACTGTATTCCTGGATCACCTCGCCATCGTGCAGCGCGTACATTTCGAAGCGCAGCAACCAGGGGTTGTTGACGGCAAAAATGGTAATGCGTTGACTTGGCGCGAAGCTGTATCGTAACCAGTTGTCAGTGCCGCTGAAGCCCAGACTGGCCTGCCCTTTACCTGCCTGCCAGCCCGGCTCGCGGACGACCTGACTGATGCTCAGCGATGGGCTGATTGCGGGGTTCGTCGGCGGCAGATATTCGTAAGGTAGGGTTTTTGCCGCGACTGGAAAGCTTGCGCAGAGTGCCAGGACAACCAGGCAGAGCTGCTGGCGCCAGCGGGCAGAAACTAATGCGCGTGCGTAGCTCAGAACACCCCTCCCAAGGGTTCCAGATGGTAACGGGTCCGTGTTTGCGCAAGATGCTAAAGCATCGGGTCCAGAGGTGTGGTCGACAAGTAGTTTTACGCGTCGTCCGGAATGGTGCAGTCTACCTTCATGCCGATGTATTCCTCAATGGCCGGTAGATTAAATGCGTCATCTTCTGCGACAAAGCTGATCGACACGCCTTTGGCGCCTGCTCTTCCGGTGCGCCCGATCCGGTGCACGTAGTCTTCAGCATCTTCGGGCAATTCGTAGTTCACCACATGAGTGACGCCGTCGACGTGAATGCCGCGTCCTGCGACGTCCGTGGCGATCAGGTATTTCAACTGACCGTCTTTGAAGCGGTTTAAAGTGGAAAGTCGTTTGCGCTGTGGTATGTCACCCGCCAGGGCTTCACATTCGATGCCATTTTTCTGCAGAAAACTGACCAGGCGGTGTGTCTGGTCGCGCCGGTTGGTGAAGACAATGGCGCATTCGGTTTCGGTATTGCCGAACAGGCGTAACAGGGCAGCGTCTTTTTCTTTGTTACCAATCATCCAGAACTTCTGTTCAACGGTGTCAGTGGCAACCTGTTCCGGCTCAACCACAATATGTTCCGGATCTATGGTCCATGAATCGGCCAGACGCATGACGTCGTCGTTAAAGGTGGCTGAAAAAAACAGGGTCTGGCGGCGGCGTTTGTGGGGCGTCTGATAAACAATACGGCGCACGTCCGGGATGAAGCCCATATCCAACATGCGATCTGCTTCATCAATCACCAGAACCTCGACGTTTTTCAGCGAAACATCGTTGCGATTGAGAAAGTCGATCAGGCGGCCGGGCGTGGCAATGAGCAGATCAACGCCCTTTTTATTCAATTTGTCGCGCTGTTTCTGGATGTCCATACCTCCGACCACACAAACGGTGCGTTCGTCCATGAATTTGGACAGGCCTTTAGCATCACCTTCAATCTGCAGGGCCAGTTCCCGGGTTGGGGCGAGAATTAATGCACGGGGGTTGCCCAGAGGTAATGGTTCAGGCAAGGGGTTTTCCCAGAAGCGGGTCAATAGTGCAATCAGAAAGGCGGCGGTTTTGCCGGTGCCGGTCTGCGCCTGGCCGGTGACGTC
This sequence comes from Pseudomonadota bacterium, assembly GCA_039196385.1. GTDB lineage: Bacteria > Pseudomonadota > Gammaproteobacteria > Pseudomonadales > Azotimanducaceae > UBA4421. Next base: position 86 of record JBCCUW010000230.1, on the reverse strand, counting down.
GTAGTCGGACAACGCAAAAGGCAGCGTGCGGCTCTGAATCGGGGTGCAGTACTCGTAGCCCAGAAGCGGGCAATCGACAAACTGGG
>JBCCUW010000229.1:0-6845 GCA_039196385.1 Pseudomonadota bacterium | reverse complement strand
GTCCAACGAAATTCTGGACGAAGATAATCTGGGTGCACCGGTATTTATCTTTAATCCGATCCGCCCCCAGGACGCCCAGCAACTCAGCACCGAGTTACGGCTGAGTTCCAATCTCAGCGGTGACGTGAACTTCCAGACCGGTATTTACTACGTGCAATCGGAATATGAAATCACCCAGTCCGTGCACGTATTCGGACCCGCAGAAACCACGCCACCCAGCCCGGACGGTGATGCCGGCCAGGAAATTAATGCGTGGGCCGTATTCGGCGAGGTGTACTGGGACATCACCGAGGACGCCCGCCTGACTGTGGGTGGTCGCTATACCCGGGAAACCAAAGAAGTATTTATCTTCCAGCGCGTCTCGGGTGACAGCAGCGGCCTGCTGCCGGGCATCTGGGGCTGCGGTAACCTCTCCAGCACCGAACAGGCGCTGGCAGACGCTGCAGCGGCTGCCCATATCGCCGCCGCGCCAACACCCGATATCGCGGCGGAAAGAGCGGCGGCGCTGACCTGTAACGACGCAGACGGCAAAGACAGCTGGACGGAGTTCACCCCACGCGTTTCGTTAGACTATCAGTTCAACGAAAATGTCATGGGTTACGTATCCTGGTCACGAGGTTTCCGCTCCGGTGGCTGGAATGGCCGCGCAACCACGCCAACATCGATCGGTCCCTACGATCCGGAAACGGTAGACAGCTACGAGATCGGTATCCGCAGCACGTTGTTCAACAACAAGCTGACCTTGAATGCCACCGCGTTTCGCGCTGACTATGAAGACAAACATGAAAGCACCATCTTTGCGTTTGGTCAGGCCACAGAAACCATTGTGGAAAATGCGGCGCAAGCCACAATTGACGGCTTTGAACTGGAGATGCGCTACGTACCCATCTCCAATCTGCAGATCCGAGCTTCCGTGGGTTGGACCGAAGGCGAATACGACGAGTACCTGGGTGTCAACCGTTTGACCGGTATGCGCGAAGACATCTCAGACGTCTTCGAGTTCGGTTTTGCGCCGGAGTGGAACTACAACATCGGCATCGACTACCTGTACCCCATGGGTGACCTCGGTACGCTGATTTTTGCCGCGAACTATAACTGGGCAGATGAAACCACCGGCAACTTCGGCCAGCCTGACCCATCCGGCTTTGGCCGCAATGAGTTTGATGACCGAGGTGAGGCTGACTTTGCTGTGACCTGGGACAATCGCTGGCTGACCGTCGCTGCGTTTGTGAAGGACGCCTTCCATTCCGACAACTTCCTGGCGACTTCGGTAGATGTCGGTGTGTTCTGGTTTGGCGCGGTTTCACCAGGGCGTACCTGGGCTATCGAACTGACCAAAACGTTCGAATAGGCAAAGTCCTGCACATGCACCGGGTGACCACCCGGTGCATTTTTTTTGCCTACTCTACCCGCATTCTGAAGCGGATCTCGAAGCCCGGTTCACTGCCCCCGCTGGCGCCCAGCAGACTGCCTTGAGGCGTCAATTCCACGAAGTTAATTTTTGGCACGGTGGCATCAAAACCCTGTGCGTCCACCACCGGTGTGACAAAGGTAGCGCCACCATCATTCGAAAAACGGATATCGTCGGTATTGTCCCCTAGACCACTGAATGTAAAAGACAAACCACTGGCAGGCGAACCGTCGATAAACACAAAAGGGTTCGCCGGAGTGCCGAAAAAGATCCGTAAATCTGCGGGCAAGGTATCTTCCAGCACCACATTGGCTGCGGGCAGCGCATTGCGATTCGCCACACGAATCACGTATTCAACAATCGCGTCTGGAATCGCCTTGGGGTTGGTCGCACTGATACTGTCTGTCACGACCTCGACGGTTTTCTCCAGCAGCATATCCGAGCCCTGCACAACAAAGGTGCTCTGCACCACGTGGCTGACGGTACCCTCAGTGCCTTCATCCGCAGTGATGGTCACCCCCCAATTACCAGTCGGACCAGATAATGGAATGGCCACCGGCACCTCGTAAATTGCCGTAGCAGCTCCGCTGTCCTGCACCTGGGCCATCACCCCCGCACCGGCGGGATTGGCACTGGCATTCGTTACCGCGTACGAGACCCCGCCGATGTCAAAGCTGCCGAAAGGATCACTGACGGTGGCCCGCATATACAATGTCTGACCAGGCACAAAACTGCTGGCTGCACTACCGCCGGGGTACGCCGCGTCGAAGTAGTCAACACTGTCCACATTGATGACAGTCTGCGCCGGCAGTTCCAACCGGGAAATGTTGCCGGTATCAAAGGGGTAAACAAAAATCGCCTGGCCATTACCGGTACCACCAACCTGATTGTCCACGGCGACAGTCAAACGGGCACCCGCCGGGATCGTCAGCGGGCCGCCCGGCAACGCGTTACAGGCGCTATCACTGGCTTGCACCGGGAAATTGAACAAGCGGGTGACCGTGTTACTTAAGCCATTCGCACCGGTACTGGCCAGGGTGCTGTCGAAGCAACCAATAAAGGTACTGACAGCGCCCGTCTGGTACGCCACAGTCACGCGAATATTTCTGGCACTCGTATTGCCGCTGCGCCGCAGCAGCAGGTTAACCGGCAGCGGATCACCCTGCAGCGTTAAGGGCGCTTGCAGCGCAGGATTCAGCTGCCAGAGTCGATCGTTGTCCTGCCGGCGGATACGCACCCGGGCTGGTGCAGAAGGTGCAATCAAGGGCGTGCGAGTCAGCAGTAACGGGATCACCGGCGCATTCTGACTACCGTCAATCTCACCAAGATAAAGGTTCTTGATCCCACTCGCGGCAGGACTGGCACCCACGGTTAAATCCGCGGAAGCAACCACCAGCGGGACACCCCCATCACCCGGGTAGCTGATACTGGCGCTATTACTCACCACATCACCAGATACAGCACTACCTGCCAGCGCGGCGGTGAAAACAACCTCAACCGAACCGCCCGCTGGCACGGTCACATTGTCAATTTGTAGTGTACCGGGCGAGGAATTGTCCGCACCCCCTGCTGCGTCGATTACCGTCAGACCGGTTAACAAGCCGTCTAAAACATCGGTAATCTGCGCGGTAGTGCTGACCCCATTCGACTCGGTGAGCGTCACGGTAAAGCGCAGCAGGTCCCCCGCGTTCAGCGGAAAGCCGTTCAGATCCACTACTGCCTTCGTGGAATTGGCCAGGTCTGGCAGAATGACCGTCACACTGTCGTCAGCAGTATTGTTGGTGAGAATGGGGTCAAAGTCAGCGCCGCTCACAACCGCCGAATTGGTCAGCGCTGCAGGCGCGTCTGCCGCCACGGCCACGCTGAGAGTCACCGGGCTCAGTGACACACCGGCCGCCAGCGACCCGGGATGGGCGCAGGTCACATCCTGGTCTACTGCATTGCAGCTCCAGTTCGCGTCTGCACTGCTGAAACCGCTGTAGCTCAAGGCTGCGGGCAGGTTATCGGTGATCTGGATAACCCCCGAAGTGTCACTGGGTCCATTGTTGGTTACCGTCAACGCGAATTCATGCAAACCACCGGCGGTGAAGTCACCCACGTGAGATTTGCTTAAACTGAGATCTACCGCCGCGGTATTCGTCACCGATATCACCTGGGCGCTGAGCAGCACCAGATCACCGCCTGAAGCGTAGACCGTCTGGGCACCGGTATCACCCGCGGTGAGAAAGGCGCTGATATCATAAGCATCCAGATCAACACCGTACGCATTGCTGGAGCCGGTGACGTTCACGGTGGAATTAAACTGGTTGTTCAGCGGATTCAAGGCATCGGTGAGATTCACCGCCGGACTGCTGGCGCCGTTGAAGAGAATATTTTCCGCCACACCATTAAACGGCGCAGAATTCTCAACGTCTCCCTCCCAACTGAGAATACCAATGCGGCCATTGATGGGTGCCGTTGGGATCACGAAGTTACTCGGATTCAATACAATCTGGCTGCCACGAAAGGCCTGCAGGCCATCAAACAGGTTGATCACACGCAGCGGTTCACTGTTGTTCTCATAGACAACAATCAGTCCCCACCCCGACAGCACCGCCGACAGCGAACAATAGTTGGCGCCCCCACCCAGGTCGGTATTGGTGACAGTAAGGTCTGCAACGCTGAACACACCGTTACCGGATACCCGGCTGGTGACGTCCGCAAAACCACCAAAAAAGTCCACACTGGTGGCGCCAATGGTGTAATTCTCAGTGAAACTGCGGTCCGCGCTGGTAGACAAGCCGTTGAACGTGACGTTCAGGTCCGCGGTGGGCCCGGAACCGGCCCAGTACAGATAAGCGGCACGAATGGTCGAACCCGACGGGATGCCGCTCAACGTAGCACTGCTGCTGGGATTCAGCGCACATGAGTTACCACTATTGGGTTGGCTGCGCAGCGAGCCTCCCGTGACCGCAAAATCAAGATTACCCGCAAAGGTAAAACGCGGCATCGGGCTGACCGGATCAGCGTGCACCACCAAACTGGCAGTGGTGAAGACCACCAGCAACCAGCCCCACAGCACCCCTTTCACGTCAGTCGTCTGCCATCAGCACCAAGGTACCCGTCGTTGACAGGCTCCCACCCGTGCCGTTCACCACGCAGGTTCTGGCACTGGTCTGTTTACCCGGGTCACCATGGACACCGTCTTCAGCCGTCCCGGACAACTGCCGATAACCTTCGATAAGCAACGGCATACCGTACATACCACTGTGGTTGAACGACAAACCTCCGCCATTGGTATTAATCGGGAATTTACCACCTGGAGCAGCATGCCCGTCTTTCCACAGCGTATGGCCTTCGCCCAACGGAGCCAGGCCCAGCATTTCCGCTGTGATGGCAGCAGTAATCGTAAAAGAATCGTACAGCAGCGCCATTTCCATATCGTCAGGACCCATCCCCGCCATGGTGTACGCCGCTTCAGCAGAGCGCGCCGCGGACGTGGCGGTAAAATCCTGCATCTGCATGATATTGGCGTGCCCCATACTTTCGCCCGCCCCGGCTACCCAGACCGGTTTGGTATGCAGACTGGCAGCCACCTTGGGACTTGCCAACAGTACCGCGCCGCCATGATCAGCGACCATACAACAGTGCAGTATAGTGAGCGGCCACGCAATCAGGCGCGATTCTTCCACCTGCTGCACCGTGATCGGTCCCCCAAAGGGGTGTTTATCTTTCGAATACATGGCCGCACGCGGGTTCAGGGTGGCCCAATCCCGGGTAACTTTGGCGATGTGCGCGTAGTCTTCCCGCGTGGTGCCATACCGGTGCATATGCCGCACCATGGCATGCGCGTATGCTGCCGGTGCCCCATTCACGCCGTACGCCATGCTCATTTCGTGCGCTGGCGACCTGACCCCGGCGCCACGGCCGTAGTTGCCCGTGCCACCACCCCCGATTTTGCGGATAGAATGCCCGTTTTCGCCGTGGCTCACGAGGGCGATGTCGATGATTCCCGCATGGATGGCAGCCATCGCGTGGTGTACATGCATTTCAAAAGAACAGCCGCCCACCGCGGTGGTGTCAATGTACTTGGGGGTAATCCCCAAATGCTCGCACAATTCGGACGACCAACCGGTGGAAAACACCCCTTCAATGCGGGATATCGGTACTCCAGTCTGCTCACTGAGGTTCTTGATCGCTTCGATATGTAACTGCAACGCAGTCACCGGAGTCTCACAAAAGCCGATTTCATTCGCTTCCGCTGCCCCCACAATGGCAGCCGCTTTATACAATGGTCCGGGCATTATGCTTCTCCTGTCACACGCCAAAACGGAATGAAGGTGTCGTCATCAGCCTGCTCAAACTCTACCTGCACCGGGCTGCCCAGCGCGATCTCTTCGGGCTTCAGCGGGTCTACGCCACGCAATACGGTCAGCATGCGCACCCCCTCAAGAAGATCTATGAAGGCGGTCACATAAGGTGTTTCCTCAGCCCAGGGGCCAAAGGCGAGATGCTGGACCGCAAAAGTATGCAAGTGACCCGTACCACTGGCCTGTACCCACTCGAGATTGGTTGAATGACAATTTGGACAGATGTGCCGCGGATACCAGTGCACATGGTTACAGTCCTGGCAGCGCGGCAACATCAGCTTGCCTTCTTTAGCCCCCGCCCAGAACGGTTGTGTATGAATCCCCTGCCGGGGTATTGGTAACTTGTACGCCAATTGCCTGCTCCCAACGATGCAAAACCGCCATCTTAACCTATCGCGCCATGCGGGTCCCTCCAACTGTGCGCTGCCTGGGCCGGAAAGCATTTTTCAAAATTCTGGCAAAGGGTTACCCTGCAAGATGGAGAAACAGATGGGGGAATCAGACGATGGGTAATCTACGCGAGTTCCGGCACAGCACCCGGGCGTGGCTGAACGAAAACTGTCCGGCGAGTATGCGAACATCGATGCCGGAGAGCGAAATTGTCAACGGCGGCAGTAAACAACGCAGTCCAAACCCCGACAGTTACCTCTGGCTGGAGCGTATGCACGAGCAGGGCTGGACGGTACCACACTGGCCAGAGGAGTATGGCGGCGCCAATCTGAGCAAAGATGAATACGTGGTCCTGCTCGAAGAAATGTCTGCGATTAATGCGCGTATTCCGCTCACGGGGATGGGCGTGTCCATGATCGGGCCTACTCTGCTGGAATACGGCACACCCGAACAGAAAGCGACCCATCTGCCAAAAATCGCCAGCGGTGAAGTGCGCTGGTGCCAGGGTTACAGTGAACCGGGCGCAGGCTCTGATCTGGCCAGCCTGCAGACGCGCGCGGTGGACCAGGGCGATCATTTTCTGATTACTGGCCAGAAGATCTGGACCACACTGGCGCAGCATGCGGATTGGATCTTCTGCCTGGTGCGCACTGATCCGGACGCGCCAAAACACGAAGGCATCAGCTTTCTCCTGG
>JBCCUW010000228.1:0-6852 GCA_039196385.1 Pseudomonadota bacterium | reverse complement strand
CATCCACGGCAGGGGGAAAGACGCGTAAAGCTCGTCCTGCACCTGAGTCAAAAGTATCTCAAGGCCGGGAGAAGGCCGGTCATCGATACCACAGCTGCCGTCGGTTAGTACGCTTTCGTAGCTATTGAGGTAATAGCTGTTTTCCTCCGAGGTATACAGGCTGCCATCCACAATCCAGAGCGGATGGTTGTCTGCGCTGTAACCATAAGTTGTCTCGGCAAATATAGGCGCAGCGCAGGAACCAACGATAAGCACATCTCTATTGATTAAGGGCGGGTCTACAATTTCACCGGTTAGGCCCCCGTTCCAACCGATCAAATTCGGGATATCGCTAAATCTGAAATACGTTTCACTGCCCTCCTGGACGATAAATCCCAGCCGGTTTCCGCTACTGTCGGTTACTGGAAACCCCTGATCTTCGCTGACGCGATCGGCAAGCAGCCCGATCGCATCCAGGTTTTCTATGATAAGGCGAGATTGGTTGCAGTTACGGCTGGTGTTGTCTGCCGCATCGCAACTGGCGACATGATCGCGAATATCTTGTTCAGCAGAGGCGGCCAGGGCCAGCGGATTTAACAAGATCAACAAAAAGGTGAGCAAATATTTCATACCCATACTCCATCGTGAAGGAACTGTTGGACATTTCGTTCTCGCCCAACTTCCCCCAAACCGTTCTATTAAGTAACAACGGTATTACAACGATTTTATTTTATTGACACTCTCGCGCGAATCAGCTAACCATCCGCAGAAGCGAAGCGAGCGATGAAAATTGGAAGTTTGAGTTGCCGCCAAATTGGCTTTGCCAAGCCCATGAGGTAAGGCTTTTGAGTCCTGAGGACGCTGGTGTAAACAGGGCTGTTGTATCCGTTGTTTCATCATAGAATCTTGTGAATTCACCGAAACGATTCAGTTTTGCCACAGTTTCATTGCCGTAAAGCCAACCCACGGCGCTTACAGCTGACTGTACCTGGCCAGCGCCGCGGTGAGTTCGAGTGGCACTTGCCAGATTACCAGCACCGTCCAAGATGCTGGACAACAGGATAATCCTATCATCAGCATTTAAGCGCTCAGCACCCATCCACCGTTGGGTCGCATTCAGACTGACCTGCTCTGATTGCTCATCAACAATGATAAAAATGGCATACTCCTGGTGTTCGTCAAACATTCGATTGGAATGCTCGGAAGAGGTACCTTTGACCAGATCGAAAACCACCACGAGCGGCCCTTTCACAATGGTGCGTTCGTCGGTCGCCACCCCTCCAAATGGACCCGATACCATCGCCGATACCACAATCGGGCCATCACTAAGTTGACCAGCAACATTGAGCGCAGGCGTTTGCCAGCGGTTATCACCGCCTACCGTGGCTTCTGTGCGAATCGTAGTATCTCCATCGAACAACTCCACACTTACGACAGACCCCACAGCATCGCTGGTCCCGCTGATGACTACTTGCAAATATTCCCTAGTGTCTATGACATCATCTTCGAGTAAAGGCTGATCAATTGTGAGTGCCGGGGCTGGCGGGGGCGTGTAGACTACCGCTACCAAATCATCCGGTTTGCCAAACCACAAATCGGTAACGTCCGACCGGCTGTTATAAATTCGCCGGAAGGAGCCACCATTACTCAGCGATGCGGCCTTAGCAGCCGAACCAGTCGGGTGGCTGGTAAAGAACTCATGTCGTTGCGCGGCGGAATCAAAGGCCCCACCGGTTCGCTTGTAGCTGTAGTACCCGAGAATCGGATCGCCCGAGTCCGCGATAAGGATGATTTGGTCATTCCAACCCAGATTGTTTCCACCCCGCCACATTTGTGACTGATCGAATGCAACCGATTCGCTGACGTGGCTCACCTTAATGTAAATGGTGTACTGGACACCCTGCTCAAATCTGCGCTGGCCGTCATCATTCGCTGTCGATGTCCCGTCAACGAGATCGAATATCACAACTTCAGCAGGCTCTGGCGCTAGATTAAAAGCAATCGGGCTTACATCACTGAAGTTACCGGCGGCATCCACTATTTGAACAGCAAGTTCAACAGCACCTTGCCGATACCTGAGCGCTGTCGCCAACGCTGCGTTCATTTCATCAACGGAGTCAAACAGCTCTGAATATTGTTCATCACCCTCCAGTAAAAAGCGCAGCTTCTCGCCGGGAATAAAGTTTGTGATGGTTAACCTGGGATCAGGAGTGTTCAGCACTTCCCCAGTCACAACCTCGCTGCTCGCTAATTCAACAGCAGGCGCCTCAGGTGCCGTCGTGTCCAGCAACATCGTTTTGACCACACTTGTTTCGTTACCGGCAAGATCGAAGGCAGTAACGGTTAACTCTACATCCCCGTCTTGGAAGGATGTGAGGTCAACCCCTCGCAGTGACCACGTAGACTCCTGGTTTTGATCTCTTTTCCGATACGCCAGGTTGGCCTCCCCTTCTATGCGTTGGCCAGATCCATCTTCGAGCTTGACCAGAATTGATACCGTGTCATTGCTGATCTCGCCACTCATCACAACCGAGGACGCTTCAGCGGCATTGATCACATCGTCATCTTCTAGCGGGGCATCTATTGTGGGCGCGCTAGGTCCTCTCGTATCGAGCGTAAAAGCAACGCGGCGCTTCCCGCTCCAATTACCGGCCTCGTCCATTTGGAGCAGGGTAAACACGCTAGCATCGTTCGAGAGTATCCAATGGTTCAATTCCTCGACATTGGCGAAAGTATCCAAGACCTCACCGCTCGAGTCGACTCGGTGCAACAACGCTCCCGGCTCAAGATTATCGATGGTTACAGTAGGATCTGACGTAATACGATCCGATGGGTTTTTGCCGGTATCATTCACTAACGAAATATCCAATCGGGCGGGACTTTCCGTGTCCAGCAACATCGTCGTCTGCGCGACACCTTTGTTACCGGCCAAGTCATCAATCTCAACCAGCACTATCACTTCGCCGTCCGCCAGAGTCTTGGTGTTCATCAACACAGACCAGTTGCCATTGTCATCCGTCGTTGTCCGCGCAGAACGTAGCCTCGAATTGTCATCCCGCAGCGTAACGGTGACAAGCTGGCCAGCGATATCACTGGTACCGCTGACCTGAATTTTGTTATCCAAGCCGTTCATGATCAGGTCCGGATTATCAAAGTCGATCGAAGGTGCGTTTTTGTCGAGCATGAATAACAGCGATGTATCAGCGCTGACGTTACCGGCCATATCGATCTGACGAACACTTACATTGACCTCGCCTTCATACGATTGAAGATCCTGTGCCAGAGCCTGATTCAACGCACCGACAACCGAGAACCACCGCGAAAAATTCATCCCATCTAACGAGTAGGCTAACTGCGCACCCGGCTCCATGCCGGTGATCAGCAAGGTGGGATCTGACGTGAACAGAACCTGTCCGGGCTCCTTGGGGCCCGTGTCATTCGCCAAAGCTACAGATAACCGCGCTGCGGATCTATCCAGGGTAAACGAGAAGTTTGTCGCCGTGCTGGTATTGCCAGCCGCGTCTACCTGAACCACGCCGACGGTCACCTGGCCATCATCCAGATTTGGGTCTTGTGTCAGCGCGCGGTTCAGAGCGTCTGAATCCGCAAACAGTGGCGAGTAACTAAGGCCACCATTCAGGGAATAGCGCAGCCGCGCATTCGCTTCAAGATCGGAAATCAACAAGGCTGGGGTCGACGTTACCTTGTCCGATCCCTGATCACCCGTATCATCCAGTAGCGTCACTGAGACTCTTTCAGGTGCCTGCCTGTCGAGTTGGAAGCTGATGGTTTCAATCGCGCTGGTGTTACCGGCCGGATCAACCTGGTAGACGCCAATCTCTACCTCACCGTCATGCAAATGACGATCTGTCAATAATGCCTTATTAAGCTTATGCACATTGACAAAAGGGCCGGAAGAATCCTCGCCATTGAGCGTGTAGAATAGATCGGCACCCGGCTCATGGAGAATGCGCAAGGATGGATCTGATGTCAGATCATCAGAAGAACTGGAGCCAGTATCGCTCGCCAATGACAGCACGACTTTCTCAACGGCGCGATCTAGTGTGAACACTAAATACTGAGGCGCGCTGACGTTACCGGCTGCATCCTGTTGCGCAATGCCAACGGTCACCTCACCGTCTGCCAGATTTGAATCAGTCAGCAGGGCACGGTTCAAATCCGCAACGCTGGTATAAGCAGACGAAAAATTATCCCCGCCGTCTAACGTGTAGCGCAACGAAGCGCCTGGTTCGACAACTTCGATGATTAAGGTGGGATCGGACGTCACCCGGTACGTTGTGGCTGAGCCCGTTTCGTTCGCCAATTTCACCTGCTGCAGCGCGGCTGATGTATCCAGAGTGATCTCATACTCATCAAGCCTCAGGTTGCCGGCAACGTCTGTCACTTCTGCTGTGACTCGATAGACCCCGTCCACAAAGTGGCTGAAGTTCACTTCCGGAGAAGCCCAATCACCCGACCGATTCGCAGAAATTTCGTAGCGCGCAATCTGCTCGTCATCCAACCAAATCCGAACGACAACTGTCCCGTACGAGACACTCGTGCTACCCAGTAATACCACTGCGTCAGCTTCGTCCGCATTGAGCACACCGTCCTGACCTATTGCATCGATGGAGATCTCTGGCGGCGCAGTATCCAGAGTCAGCGAAAATGACGCACTGCCCGTATTTCCCGCAGAATCGGACACTTCAGCGATCACTTCGATCCGGCCTTGGTGCAGGTGGCTGATATCAACCCCGCTGATCGACCAGTCGCCATTGCGATCCGTGCGCACAACGAGAGCCACCAATCCGTCATTTTGGTCTGACAGCCTCAGCGTCACATCTGCACGCGATTGGTCCGTTGTACCGCTGATCGTCAAGGACGCGGCTTCACCACCGTTCACATAACCGTCATCGTCCGGTGCGTCCAATACGATCCGCGGCGCTTTTGTGTCCAGCTCAAAGGTTATGGTGACCTCTTGGCTCTCGTTCCCTGCCGCATCAATCTGGCGCAAGCCGACGGTCACTGGGCCGTCTTTCATCCGGCGGTCAGCCGCAAGCGCTGCATTCAGCGCATTCACATCGTCGTAAGGGCCCGACAGACGCTTACCCCCGTTGATCGTGTAATAAAGCTGGGCGCCTGATTCAACGTTGTGCAGCAACAAACTGGGGTCAGCAACCAGCGGCGCCGAACTTTGAGAACTAGCGCTGTTCAATAATTCAATTTGTAAGGCGTCTGGCGGTTCGATTTCCAAAGTCAGGTCCATCGTAATGGTACTGACATTACCCTCGCCATCAGCCACAACCGCCGTCACCTTAATGGGGCCCTGCTGCAGAGCTGTCAGATCCAGGTCGGTGAGCGCCCATCGCCCGCCCCGGCCCACGCGGGCCTGGGCTACCACGGTGTTACTCGCACTATCCTCGAATGTCACGGTGACCGTTTCACGGATGGCGTCACTCATTCCGACGATGACAAACGCGGTCGCTTCTGACTGATTGATGAAGGCATCATCCATTGCTTCAAATGACAACGACGGACCGCTATCAGCAGTGCTGGCCAGCGGAGGCGCACCAGGCACAGCCGTGGTTGGGTTCACATCGGGCGACTGCTCGTCAGACACTGGACCGGCATTTTCGGGTGCTGGGCTTATGGACAAAGGTGTGAACTGGACCTGCTGCACCTGCGGCACCACCTGCAAAACGATTGCCGGCTCCGCAGGTGGCGGTGCAGCGGCCTCAGCGACAGCAAACGATGCGGGGGTGTCTAACACGTAAAACCCCTGCAGGACGAGAACAGGTTGGCTATTAACCAGCACCACCAGGTCGTCATTGCTGCGGGCGACCTGATAGGCATGCTGACCAGACGATTCATCCGGCACAAATCTATATACAGCATCTGGCAATGCAGCAAGGATGAAGGTACTGGTGATTGGCAGAGCATAGTGGCCCTGCGCAGCGGACTTATCCATTGCTAGTCTCCTGCGACATACCTAGAAGATGACTGAATACAACCTGATCCAATTAGGTGATGGCGACGTAATCCGCCTGTCAGACCTTTTTACTTGAAAACCATAACCAAGCGTTTTAATCCTTACTCAACGAAATTATAACGATCAGCGCAACAAGCTTTCGATCGCGTAACCGGCAATCTTCTTCAGCGACTGTCTGCTGGTGCCTGTCCTGGCTCTGAGCGCAATGGTCTGCAGCGTTGCCTGTAATAGGCTGGCCGTCAGCTTCGCATCCACCTCGCGGGCCAACTCTCCTTCAGCCTGGGCCCGTTGCAGGCGTTTGCTGAAGCTCTGATCGAGTCGCTGTATCAAGTCGCGCAGATCCTGGCCGACCTCTGGATGCGAGAACGCTTCGCTGGGGGCTGTACAAACCATCAGACAACCCAGCGCCGGCTGCGTGCCACAGTAAACCTCAATGGCCCGGTCAAAGAATGCCCGCAGTCCGTCACGCACTTGCGGCATGGCTTCCAGCGTTTCCGCCACCCCCTGATCGAGTTGTCCGCAGAAGCGGGCCAGGGCCTGGCGGTAAATGTCGTCTTTGTTGCCAAATGCATTGTAGATACTCGGACGATTCATGTTCATGGCCTGCGCCAGGTCATCCAGGGAGGTGGCGGACAGACCTTTCTGCCAGAACAACACCATGGCGCCGTTAAGCGCTTCATCTGCATCGAACTTTCTGGGTCTACCTCGTGCCACAGTAAACCGCCATGGTGTATCTCATTTTTGTACCTTTTCGCAAATTAATCATTGACCACAGTTAATTATATGCGATACGGTACATAAATCACACAGGAGACTGTTATGAAAATTGAGAATCCGGCCAGCCCGATCGTTGCGAAGCTCGAAGGTGTGCATCTATTTCACTT
>JBCCUW010000227.1:0-6891 GCA_039196385.1 Pseudomonadota bacterium | reverse complement strand
GTCCGGCAAACGCAGTTGCGCGGGCAGCCCGGTATAATATTCAGCAGGCGCAAACTCGAACGGCGTGTAATGTGGCGGGTGGGGTGACAGGCACAGCAGAAAAGGTTCGGCCCCTGCCCCATCCATAAATTCAAACGCGTACTTCAGCAGCCCGTCGGTTTCGTAACCTTCCCAGCGCTCATAGTTCCAGTCACCCTGGTGGACAAAACCATCAAAATAGACCATGTGCTGGTTATAGGCCCGCCAGTAATCAAAGCCCAGGCGGTCACGGCCGTGCGGCACCCAATCCGGTTGCGCGGGCATTCGATCCAGCGCCGGCCACAAACCCGTGTGCAGGTGCCACTTGCCCACCCAGGCAGTTTTGTAGCCCCAGTGCGCAAACGTGTCGCCGATGGATATTTCTGCATGCCGGGTGCGTGTTGTATTGATCAGGTGACCAGTAGTTTGCGGATAACGTCCGGTCACCAGCATGGCCCGGGACGGCGTGCACACCGGGCAATTGGCGATGGCGTTATCCATGACCACCCCATCCGCGGCCAGACGGTCGATGTGAGGTGTGTTGATCTGGTCTTCGCCGTACAACGGCAGTGATTGAGCGCGCAACTGATCCGGGTAGAGGATTATGACGTTGGGCGGTGCGCCATCGCCGCGGGGATCACGCTCAGACTCATTCATCGTTGCACAAGCGCTTTACCAGCAGGTCTAGAAACCCACTTTCATCATTCCAGCCGGTTGCACAGCGTACGGGTGCGCCACCCAGTGTGCCGTCGGTATCAATGAGGGTTTTACCGTCTTCGGTCACATGCACTGGCAGTTCTTCCATCTGCAAACCCGCTTCACTGAAGGCCAGATAAACCGCTACACAGTCGTACAGCAGCGAAGACTGCACGTTACTGTCCATATTTTGCAGCACCGGCCAATCCGCCACGGCCTCAAACCAGGCGGTGTGGTTCTGCAGCACCGCCTGACAAAGCGGATCCTGGGCATCACGCACCGCCCGAAAGCGCTCGCCAGTCAATATGATATGCCCACAGCTGTCCAGCGGTGTGATGGTTTTTGGCCAGCCGGCGCGGAATACCGCCTGCGCGGCTAAAGCATACTGTTTGACATTGTATTCTCGCATCGGCTTGGGGGCACCCAGATAACCTCGCCGCAGGCTCCCATGCATGCCGACGAAGCGGGCCGTGGTGTGCAGCTCCGGCTCGCGCGCCAGGGCTGCGGCCACGTTAGGCAAGGGACCAATCGCGATGATCGTGACCGGTTCGCTGTGACTCAGGACGGTATCGCACATAGCGCCCACGCCGTCGCGCAACACCACACCGGAGTATTCCGCCAGGCTGAAGTCACCCAACCAGGCTGCATGCGTGGGCTCGGAGTGGTCCAACGCAAGGCCAATACCAATGGGAATATCTTCGCGACCGCAGATCTGCAGCAGCTTGGCCACCAGTCGGGCACGATAGACAGTGTCGCCGGTCGTCGTTGTAATCAGCCTGATGTCTAATTCGGGACAACGCAGCAGAAAGGCCAGCGCCCACACATCGTCGACGTCGAAGCCAATGTCTGTGTCCAGAATAACCGGGATGGCCATGACTAAAGCGCCTCCGCCGCCAGGGCAGCAATAAACTCTGGGCCAATCCCACAACAGCCACCAATATACCGCGCACCCAGGCTGCGCCATTGTCGGCAGAACTCAACATACTCGCCTACTTCCATGTCTCTGTACTGAGTGGCTACCTCATTATCGAGTGTCCAGCCTTCGGGAATAAAAAACCGGTTCGGGTAAGCCCCGGTAGGTTTGTCCGTGAGCGTCGCCAGTTCCGCCAATCCGGCACTGATGGCCTCCGGCGTTGTGCAGTTGAACAAATAAGCATCAGGACGCAGATCTGCCAGAACTGCCATGGCCTCGGCAATGGTCTCGCCGCTGCGCAGTCCGTGGCCGGGTCTTTCGTCCAGAGTCCAGGCCACCCACGCGGGCTTGTCAAACCCGGCCACTTCGCGGGCGGCGCTGAGGGCGTTATACGCCTCGCGGCTACAGGACATGGTCTCGCAGACAAACAGGTCCACGTAAGGATTCAGCGCCTGCGCCAGCTGTAGGTAGATGGGGCGGGCATCCTCGTCCGAGGGGACCAGATCCCACCGGTAACTCTCATCCAACGGCGGTAACGAACCCGCCACCTGCACCGGGGCCTGCACGGCCCGACGGGCGATCTCTCCCGCTAGCCGGGTAAGTTCCAGGTAGCGCTCTGCCAAGCCCGCCTTGGCCAGATAACTGGGTATGGTGGAGTAGTTATTGGTAATAATGATCTGCGCACCGGCTGCCACATAGTCCTGATGCACAGCAGCGACTGTGTCCGGCGCATCCAGCAAAGCCTGGGCGGACCACAGTTCGCTGCGCACCTGGGCACGGCGTTGCAGTTCAGCACCCATGCCGCCATCCAATATAACCAGATCTGAATTAATGGTGATCTCTCCCAACTGTGCCCTGCCTTCCCGCCGGTAGGGTACCTTTAGTACCATGCGGTCACAATACAGTGCAGCAGCCCCTCCTTTGCAGAAAGAGTTGCAGAAAGAGTTGTAGAAAGAGATGCAGAAAACCATGGAAACAAACATGCAGAAAAATAACTATCGGATTGCAATTCTGGGTGCCGGCATGTCTGGCCTGTGTATGGCCATGCAGCTGCGCAAAAAAGGCATTAACGATTTTGTCGTGCTGGAAAAAGCTGAAGAAGTGGGCGGCACGTGGCGCGAAAACCGCTACCCCAACATCGCGTGTGACGTACCTTCACACGTTTATTCATTCTCCTTTGAACTCAATCCAAATTGGTCCCACGCTTACAGTGGCGGCGCAGAAATACTTGAATACTGCAAGCGTTGCGTCGAGAAACATCAACTGCAGCCCTTCATCCGCTTCAATACGGAGGTGAAGGACGCCGTGTTCGACGGCCGGCGCTGGCAGATTGCACTGGGTGACGGCAGCGCCATCCAGGCGGAGGTTGTCGTTTCCGGCCTGGGTGGGCTGCACAAACCCAATCACTTCAGCGCCCCCGGCATGGATCAACTGAATGTCCGCCACTTTCATACTGCAGAGTGGGACGACAACTACGACCTGCACGGCAAGCGCGTGGCATTGATCGGCACCGGCGCCAGCGCGGCCCAGACGTTGCCGGGTATTGCCCCCATGGCTGACAAGGTCACCGTATTCCAGCGCAAGGCAGCCTGGGTCTTCCCACGACTGTCCGCAGAAATATCTGATGAACGTCGCGCACTGTTTAATAAGTATCCCTGGCTGATGCGCCTGTATCGCTGGCTGGTATGGCTGCAGATGGATGCCATCGGCATGCTGTCCCTGCGCCGGGGTGGGCCCCTGTCTAAATCCATGCGCAACCAGGCGTTAAAGCACCTGGAAGAATCTGTGCACAACCCCGAAACCCGGGCCGCGTTAACGCCGGACTATGAAGCCGGCTGCAAGCGGCGGGTCATTGCAGATGACTATCTGACCATGTTCAATCGTGACAATGTCGAGTTGGTAACGTGCGGTATTGACCGAATAGAGCCCAACGGGGTACGGGACAAAAACGGCGAACTGCACGAAATTGACGTGCTGATTGAGGCCACCGGTTTTAAACCGTTTGATATTACCGAGTACGTCAACATTGTCGGACGTGACGGCGTTACTCTGCGCGACGTCTGGAAAGACCGTATCGATAGTTTTCGCACCATGATGGTGCCGGGCTTTCCCAACTTTTTTATGATGCTGGGACCCAATAGCGCTACCGGCCATACCTCAGCGCTGATCATGATTGAGTCTACCGCACAGTACGTGCTGAAGTGCCTGGAATGGATGAACCGTGACGGTATTGCACACCTGGATCCGGACCCGGCCTTTGTTGCGCAGTACAATCAGCGCCTGCAACGCGACATGCGCAAGATGGTATTCTCCAGCGGCTGCAGCGCCTGGTACACAGACGCCAACGATTTCAATTTTACGCTGTGGCCCTATTCAGCCGCGCGCTTTCTAGCTGAGCAGCGCAACGTGAACAAAGCCGAGTTTCAAACCAGCGCCTGACTGTCAGACACCGTTGGACTCAAGAGATCGGCAGACTGGCGTGCCTGTCGCCGCACCCGTGCCGGTGGCGTGCCCACGTGTTTGCTGAACGCATTGCGAAAAGCAGCTTCCGACCCGTAACCCACCGCTTCAGCGATGGCAGCCATCGGCCTGTCAGTAGTGGCCAACAGGTCCACCGCAACCTGCATCCGCCAGGCCAGCAGATATTGCCCCACTGACTGACCCACCTCCTCGCGAAACGCGGCCGCAAATGCCGAGCGACTCATGCCTACACGGGCGGCCAATTGCGGCAGCCGCCAGGGACGTTCCGGCGCTTCGTGCATTAAACCCAGAGCAGCACCAATCTGCGGATGACTGAGCGCTCGCAGCACACCGGTCTGGTGCGTGCTCTGACCCAACGCCTCCCGCAGCACTTCAATAAACAGCAGGTAGGACAGCTGCTGCAGGGCTACCCGGTAACCGGCACGCCGACCCGCGCACTCTGCCAGAATCAGGTCAATCACCATGCGGCTGGTGCCCTGGCAGTCTGCCCCCGACAGCACAACCACTTCCGGCAGCGCGTCCAGTAACGGCCAGCGCGCCTGGCTGCGAAACTCAAAATAGCCACACAACATACGTGTGCCATCTACCCGAGCGCTGGTTTTCGACTCGGGCGGCTGATTAATCACCAGATCCGGCGGCAGCTCAGACCGGGAGCTGATCAGGTGACGTGCATCGCGAGGGAAAAACACAAAATCACCCGGCATCAGCTGGCGTGCACTCATACCCTCAGTCAGCAACCAGCAGTCGCCTTCCTGGATGACATGAAATGTTGCCATTTTGTCACCAGACGTATCTACCGCCCAGGTGCCGCAATACCGGGCGTCGGTGAAAATCCCGGCATGCAGGCGCAGGGTCTGGACAATGCCGGCCAGCGCATCTTCACCAGCAATGCCGCGCTCCATGGGGCTGTCTGCAGCAAGCACTGTCCTCGTGTTTGTCATGAATCTCTCTATCGATTGGACGATATGTGCATAAAAATAGCATTTTCATCATATTTTTACCATTCATATGCCCATATAGTTGCATCCAGACCGATTGATATAACCAGCCGTTCAAATTGACCATTCAATTCCAAAGAGGAGCTGAGCAATGCAAGTAATTCAATATGACCCACACGCCGGCCAGAACTTTGCCGACATCATTGGTGCCAGTAACACCATCGTCGATTTTTACGCTGATTGGTGTGGCCCCTGTCAGGCGATGACGCCCACGCTGAACGCGTTTGCGGAAAAACACACCGACGTCCAGGTACTGAAGGTGAATATCGACAAACACCCGGAACTGGCCAGTCAGTATGGCGTACGCAGCATTCCGACTTTACTCGGGTTTACCGGCGGTGAGGAAAACGGCCGCACCGTGGGTGTCACCAACCAGGAGGGGATGGCCGCGCTGTTGGCCTGAACCACTCTGTTAGACGCCTGCAACCCAGTATTGCGGGCGTCATCAATTTCCCATGGCCACGCCTCATGCTAGGGTTTGTTATTTAGCAGGAGGCAGTGGCTATGACCCTACGCAGATACGTCACCGAGATGGGTATGGGGGTGGACGTACACGGTGGTGACTACACCAAAGCCGGCAAACGCGCCGTGGCAGACGCCATCAGACACTCCAGCTTGAACTTCTTCCGCGCCCTCGATAAGTCACCGGACGATATGCGCATCACCGTAAAGCTGGGCGTGGGCAACCCCGATGCCGTTGACGTTGCGCAGATTGCCGCCGAGCTGCCCTACGGCACGGTTACGGTGGAGCCGGTAAAGGGCGGCCTGGACGTGCCCAGTGATCAGGGCAGTGATCTGATGGTTATTGCGAATGCCGCCATACTGGTGTGTTTTGAGGACTAACCCGCATGGTCGAGCATTAAGCCTGCATCTTCATAGTTGACCAAGCCCAAGCGTGCCGCCTTAGGTGGCACATAAGATCGAAAACCCAGCATCCGTTGCGCATGCACGGGCAATCGAGATGCCGTTTCCAGCGAGGTGGTGAGCTGGTGATTTTCTTCTGATCGCAACCAACCCAACACAAAACCGGCATGCAAACCCACGCGCCATTCATCAGCGGTGCGGTTTTCGCCGCCACCGTGAATGACCTTACCGTTGTACAGCAAAGCCGCCCCGGGAGGCATGACCGCTTGGCACGTCTGCTCAGGACGTACCTCGGGCATTGCCCCAGGCCAGCGATGGCTGCCCGGCGCGAGTACGGTCGCGCCGTTCGCTTCGGTAAAGTCCGTTAGAGCAAATATGGCAGTCACCGTAGTTTCGTGATCCGGACCGACGGCTTCCGGCCAGTTGAGTTCGTCACGGTGTAACATCTGCGGGGTCTCGCCGGGGCCGATGCAGATAAGCTGCCCGGTGTTCAGGTAGTAGTTGTCTTCGCCCAGATAGTGATCCCCCATGGCCTTGTAGACGGGATCGCATAACAAGTCTCCCCACGCTAGAGACATATCGGCAACACCGGTCAGACGTTTGGTTGTGGCGCCATGGAAGTTCTGCCAGAACTGATGACCACTGGAGGCACCCGAATCTCTTGCGGCAACAACGGGCAGCACGTCGTGACGCAACCGCGCCAGTAACTCCGCGCTGATAAAGTCATCAACGACGACAGCACCATCGCGATCAATCGCCTGCCAGATCGCTTGTTCTCCATCGCTGCGCATCAAATGCGTTATCTTAGGCATCATCGTCTCCTCTTTCTGTGGATTAGTTTTTCGAGTCCAGCGCCGGCACGTAAGCAGACACAAGCATCGTAAGTCGGCGCCGCAGTCCTGCCTCGGTTTCCGTGTCGTT